>JBLIZM010000141.1:0-9765 GCA_048859855.1 Trichlorobacter sp. | reverse complement strand
GAACGCCTTGGGACGTCCACAGACCGGGCAGCGGTTATGCTGACGGACCTTGAACTTAGGCGCACGCTGCGACTTGTTGATCATTGATACTTTAGCCACGGATTCCTCCCGTATGGTTACTGCTTAGTTTCGAAACGGCATGCCCATGTGCTTCAACAGAGCCTTGCCTTCTTCGTCGTTTTTAGCCGAAGTTACTATTGTTACATTCAAACCCTTGATCTTGTCAATCTCATCGTAGTTAATTTCAGGAAAAATTAACTGCTCCTTGATACCAAGGGTGTAATTACCCTGTCCATCAAAGGCTTTACCTGAAACACCCTTGAAGTCACGAACCCGCGGAAGCGATACGTTCATGAGACGATCAAGGAATTCAAACATACGATCACGACGCAGGGTAACCATGCAACCGATCGGCATTCCTTCACGCAGCTTAAAGCTAGCGATTGACTTCTTGGCCTTTGTCACAACAGCCTTCTGGCCGGTGATCTTACCGAGTTCGCTTGCTGCGGATTCAAGAATCTTTACGTTCTGGATAGCTTCCCCGAGACCCATGTTGATAACAACCTTCTCGATTCTCGGAACTTCCATGATGTTCTTATAGTTGAACTCGGCGCGCAACTTGGCGACGACTTCATTGGTATACAGGTCTTTCAATCTGGCCATTGCCCGGATTCCTCCCGTTATCTCTAGAGCGCGCTTCCGCACTTAGTACAGACGCGCTGCTTGTCGCCATTCTCGAGTACGTTGGTTTTGGTACGTACCGGCTTCTGGCATTTTTCACAGTACAGCTGTACGTTCGATACGTGCAGAGCTGCTTCCTTCTCGGTGATCCCGCCCGGCTCGTTGCCGCGGGCACGGACATGGCGCTTAACCATGTTGAGCCCCTCGACCAGGACAGAGTCCTTCTTAGGCAGTACCTGAAGTACTTTGCCGGTCTTGGTCTTTTCCTTGCCGGCGATCACCATGACGGTGTCACCCTTGGCTACGTGATAATTTTTCTTTTGCATCAATCTGTCTCCAGTTTTGCGTTAGAGTACTTCAGGGGCAAGAGAGATGATCTTCATGAACTTCTTAGCCCGAAGTTCCCGTGCGACCGGCCCGAAAATACGGGTACCGACCGGCTCTTTAGCGTTGTTGATGACTACACCCGAGTTATTGTCAAACCGGATATAGGATCCATCGGGACGCCCGAGTTCTTTGGCAGTACGGACAATAACCGCCTTGACCACGTCACCCTTCTTCACTTTTGAGTTGGGAAGCGCCTCACGTACGGAACAGACAACAATGTCACCCACTCCTGCGTACTTACGCTTCGACCCGCCAAGAACCTTGATGCAGAAGAGTTTCTTTGCACCAGAGTTATCAGCAACGTCAAGTATCGTTTGCATCTGAATCATGCTCGTATCCTCTCCGGGTGGCTGCTCTAGGCAGCGCTCTCAAGAATCTGACGCAGGGTCCAGCGCTTGTCCTTGCTGAGTGGACGACACTCAACAATCTGCACCTTATCACCTGCCTTACAGCTATTTAGCTCGTCGTGTACTTTATACTTTACACTACGCTTAATGTACTTGTTGTACAGTGAGTGCTTGACGAGGCGATCGACGCGAACGACAATCGTTTTGTCCATTTTGTCACTGACTACAACTCCGGTTTGAATCCGTCTGTGTCCAAGCTCACCCATCAGTCCTAACCCCTGCTTTCTGAAAGGATGGTATTGATCCGTGCGATGTCGCGACGGACCGCGCCTATTTTTGCGGTATTCTCAAGGCGCCCGGTGTTCAGCTGAAACTTAAGATTGAACAGCTCTTTGGTGAGCTCGTCCTTCTTTTGCTTCAGCGCTGCCTCACCCATTGTGCGAATTTCATTAACCTTCATGCTGATCACCTCGTTGAATGAACTTTGTGGAGATCGGCAGTTTGTGGGCTGCGAGTCTGAAGGCCTCACGGGCGATCTCTTCGGTTACCCCCTCCATCTCGTACAGAACCATTCCCGGCTTGACGACACAGACCCAAGAGTCAGGTGAACCTTTACCTTTACCCATCCGAGTCTCGGCAGGCTTTGCGGTTAACGGCTTGTCCGGGAACATACGGATCCAGATCTTACCACCCCGCTTAATGTAGCGGGTCATGGCGATACGAGCAGCCTCGATCTGACGGTTGTTAACCCAGCCGCACTCGGTTGCCTGCAGCGCAAACTCACCGAAGGAAATCTCGATCTTACGACAGGCGGCGCCGGTCATACGACCCTTCATCTGCTTTCTATGCTTAACCCTTTTAGGCAATAACATTGCGTATCACTCCTGTAGCTTATTTGCCCGGCAGGACTTCACCCTTGAAGATCAGGACTTTAACTCCGATGATCCCGTAGGTGGTCTTTGCTTCGGCAAAGCCGTAATCGATATCGGCACGCAGCGTGTGCAGCGGTACCCGCCCTTCACGATACCACTCGGTCCGTGACATTTCTGCGCCACCAAGACGGCCGGAACAGGTGATCCGGATACCTTTGGCACCGAACTTGAGGGTTGAGGTTACGCTCTTCTTCATCGCACGACGGAAGGCGATACGACGCTCAAGCTGCAGTGCAACGTTCTCGGCGACCAGCTGGGCATCAAGCTCAGGCTTACGGACTTCGATGATGTTGATGAAGACCTCTTTAGCAGTAATCGCTGCCAGGTCCTTCTTGAGCAGTTCTACCTCAGCACCCTTCTTGCCGATAATCAGGCCTGGACGGGCAGCATGAATGTTGATCTTCGTCTTACTTGCAGCGCGCTCAATCTCAATTTTAGAGATACCGGCTGTGTACAGACGCTTCTTCAGGAACTGGCGGATTTTGAGGTCCTCGTGGAGGTTCTTGGCAAAGTCAGCCTCTGCGTACCACTTAGAATCCCAGGTTTTGATTACGCCGAGTCTGAAACCTATCGGATTTACTTTCTGTCCCAAGACAACACCTCCGGACTATCGTGTTTTCGTGTCAGACAGAACCACATTAATGTGGCTTGTCGGTTTACGGATCTTGCTGGCACGACCCATCGCGCGGGGAACAAAGCGCTTCAGGACGGCACCACCGTCGACAAAGATGGTCTTGACGAACAACTTGTCGATATCGTTAACACCCTTCTGCTCAGCATTGGCCAAGGCCGAACGGAGCAGTTTGACAATGATCTGCGCCGACGGGTTGGGCAGGAACATCAGGGTCTGCAGCGCCTCCTGGACACCCTTGCCACGGACCAGATCAGCAACGGTCCGCGTCTTGCGGGGGGACAGGCGTGCAAATGTCAGCTTAGCACTGGATTCCATGAATCACTCCTTTATTACTTCTTAACCTTGCTTTTCTTGTCTGCAGCATGACCATGGAAGGTACGGGTCGGGGCGAATTCCCCCAGTTTGTGGCCGACCATGTTCTCGGTAACGAAGACCGGGATGAACTTCCTGCCGTTATGCACTGCCAGTGACACACCGATGAAATCGGGAGTGATGGTAGAACGGCGTGACCAGGTCTTGATGATTTTTTTCGAATTAGGCCCCTCGGTCTCAACCTTCTTGGCGAGATGCCCATCGACGAATGGTCCTTTTTTGATAGAACGTGCCATGTCTGCGCGATCCTCTCAGTTATTTAGTACGCTTTTTAACAATGAAGCGATCTGAAGTCTTGTTGGTACGGGTCTTATAACCCTTAGTCGGGATACCCCATGGAGTAACCGGGTGACGACCACCGGATGTACGCCCTTCACCACCACCATGTGGGTGATCGACCGGGTTCATAGCAACACCACGAACCTTCGGACGCTTACCGAGCCAACGGGAACGACCGGCCTTACCCAGTGATACGTTCTCGTGATCGGTGTTACCGACCTGACCGATAGTAGCGTAGCAATCCTGCAGAATCAAACGGACCTCACCGGAGGGGAGTTTGACCTGGGAATACTTGCCTTCCTTTGACATCAACTGTGCGAAGGTTCCGGCGCTACGGGCAAGCTGAGCCCCTTTACCAATCTTCAGTTCGATGTTGTGGATAATGGTACCCAGTGGAATCGCACGCAGTGGCAGGGAGTTACCCGGCTTGATATCTGCGTCCGGTCCGGACAGAATAACATCACCAACCTTCATGTCGACCGGCGCCAGGATATAGCGCTTCTCGCCATCGGTGTAATGCAAAAGGGCGATACGAGCAGAACGGTACGGATCGTACTCGATCGTTGCGACTTTAGCTGGAATACCACGCTTGTCACGGCGGAAGTCAATGATACGATACTTCTGCTTGTGACCACCACCCTGGTGACGGGCAGTGACGCGACCGAAGTGGTTACGTCCACCGGTCTTCTTCAGCTTGACCATCAAGGACTTCTCAGGCGTCGTGCAGGTGATCTCCTCGAAAGTGGAGCATGTCTGATGACGACGGCCTGCTGATGTCGGTTTATAACTCTTTATTGCCATACCTGAACCCCGATTCAGTAATGTTTGATCCGTTATACTTCGAAGAAGTCGACGGTCTGGCCTTCCTTCAGCGTGATGTAGGCCTTTTTCCAGTTTTGACGCTTGCCGTATGAGCGACCGAAACGCTTAACCTTACCAGCGACGGTGACCGTACGAACAGAAGCGACCTGTACGTTGAACAGCTGCTCCACCGCCTGTTTAATCTCGATCTTGTTTGCGTCGCGGTCGACGACCAACGTAATCGTATTATCGGCGTCGGAGGTCAGGGAGGTTTTCTCCGTGACATGCGGACGTTTGATGATTGAGTAGATGTTCATTACTGGAGTGCTCCTTCCACCAGCTTCACCGCACTCTGGGTCATGACGATGTTACGATACTTCAACACATCATAAACATTCAGACCGTCGGCCTTAAGAAGCTTGACATACGGAACGTTGCGGGCGGACAGCGCGAGGTTGACCGAAGGCTCGTCAGTAATGATCAGCGAGCGCTCCAGATCAAACTTCTTCATGAAGCCAGCAAATTCCTTCGTTGAGATCTTAGCGAAATCCAGTGCGTCGAGCACTGTGATACGCTCACTTTTCAGCTGCATTGACAGCAGGCTGCGCAGAGCGGCCTTACGGGCCTTCTTGTTGATAGAGAGCGCATAGGTCTTTGGTGACGGACCAAAGACGGTGCCACCGCCGGGATACTGAGGCGCACGGGAACAACCCTGACGGGCATTACCGGTCCCCTTCTGCTTGAACGGCTTCTTGCCGCCTCCGGAGACTTCACCGCGGGTCTTGGTCTTAACCGTACCGGCACGGCGGTTGGCGAGCTGAATCTTGAGGGCCTGATGAATCAGGGATTCCTTGACTTCAGTACCGAACACCTGCTCGTCAAGGGCGACCTGACCGACCTGTTCGCGATTCATATTATACAGAGCTATAGTTGGCATACGTCACGTACTCCGTTTGGTTACTTAATTGCTTTAATGCTGTCTTTGATGATTACGACATTGTTGCGTGAACCTGGGATAGCACCCTTGATCAACAACAGATTCTGGTCGACATCAACACGAACGACTTTCAGGCGCTGAACGGTTACCTGCTCGTTACCCATCTGACCCGGCATTTTCTTATTCTTGAAAACACGGGACGGGGTTGCGGAGCAACCGATTGAACCAGGTGCACGGTGGAAACGTGAACCGTGGGAAGCGCGGCCACCCTTGAAGTTGTGACGCTTGATAACACCTTGGAAACCTTTACCGATGCTGGTTCCGGTTACATCAATCAGGTCACCGACAGCGAACTGATCAACGGTTAACTCATCACCAACCTGCAGGTCAGCTTCGTCAAATGCGAATTCACGCAGGTGACGGAACACACCCTTGCAAGCCTTGGTGCAGTGACCACGGTCAGCGGAATTGGCTTTAGCAGCGTCAACGGAATCGAATCCGATTTGAACCGCATTGTAGCCATCACTGTCAACCGTCTTCTTCTGAAGTACGACGCAGGGACCGGCCTCAACGACGGTGACCGGTACACAGGTTCCATCCTCAAGGAAGATCTGGGTCATACCCAGCTTTTTTCCGATAATTCCTTTATTCATAGCAGACATCCTATCTGAATAATTCTTACAGCTTGATTTCTACGTCTACACCGGCTGACAGATCCAGCTTCATCAGAGCGTCAACCGTTTGCTGTGTCGGGTCCAGGATGTCGATCAGACGCTTGTGGGTCCGGATCTCGAACTGGTCACGGGATTTTTTGTCGACGTGTGGTCCGCGCAGAACGCAGTACTTGTTAATGACAGTCGGCAGGGGAATCGGACCGGCAACACGGGCACCGGTGCGCTTCGCAGTTTCGACGATCTCGCCAACGGAAACATCCAGCAGCTTATGATCATACGCCTTCAGGCGGATTCTGATTTTCTGGCTCTGCATCGCTTACTCGCCTTTCCTTACTCGATGATGGCGCTGACGACGCCGGCGCCTACGGTGCGGCCACCCTCACGAATCGCGAAACGAAGGCCTTCGTCCATAGCGATCGGGGTGATCAGGTTAACAGTCATGGCGACGTTATCGCCAGGCATGACCATCTCGATTCCCTCAGGAAGCTCAGCAACACCCGTAACGTCAGTGGTACGGAAGTAGAACTGAGGACGGTAGCCGTTGAAGAACGGAGTGTGACGGCCGCCTTCTTCCTTGTTCAGGATGTATGCCTCTGCCTTGAACTTAGTGTGCGGGGTGATGCTGCCCGGCTTGGACAGAACCTGACCACGCTCAACGTCCTCACGCTTCACACCACGGAGCAGTGCACCGATGTTGTCACCGGCCTGACCCTGATCAAGAAGCTTACGGAACATCTCAACACCCGTTACGGTAGTCTTCTGGGTAGCACGGATACCGACGATCTCGATCTCCTCGCCAACCTTGACAATACCACGCTCAACACGACCGGTAGCAACCGTACCACGACCGGAAATTGAGAAAACGTCCTCAACAGGCATCAGGAACGGCTTGTCAATCGCACGCTCTGGCTCTGGGATGTAGCTGTCAACAGCCTCCATCAGCTTCAGAACTGATTCCTCGCCCAGCTCGTCCTGGTCGCCGTTCAGCGCCTTCAGAGCAGAACCCTTGATGATTGGAATATCGTCGCCTGGGAAGTCATAGCTGGAAAGAAGCTCACGAATCTCAAGCTCAACAAGCTCAAGAAGCTCAGCGTCGTCAACCATGTCTGCCTTGTTCAGGAAAACAACAATGTACGGAACGCCAACCTGACGAGCAAGCAGGATGTGCTCACGGGTCTGCGGCATTGGGCCGTCTGCTGCGGAAACAACCAGAATCGCGCCGTCCATCTGCGCAGCTCCGGTAATCATGTTCTTAACGTAGTCGGCGTGACCCGGACAGTCAACGTGTGCATAGTGACGTGCGTCGGTCTCATACTCAACGTGCGCAGTCGCAATCGTAATACCACGCTCACGCTCTTCAGGTGCGTTGTCGATCTGATCAAACGCCTTGAACTCTGCCTGACCCTTCGATGCAAGCACCTTCGTGATCGCTGCAGTCAGCGTCGTCTTACCGTGGTCAACGTGACCGATCGTACCAATATTAACGTGCGGTTTCGTACGCTCAAATTTAGCCTTGGCCATCGAAATCTCCTCCTCTTGTCTTCTATGGTAGAATGTCTACTTCTTACTATTTCACTTTACGTATGTACTACTGAATTGATGGGCATATGCGCCGGAACCAACATCATCGAATGGAGCCCACATCCGGACTCGAACCGGAGACCTCTTCCTTACCAAGGAAGTGCTCTACCTCCTGAGCTATGTGGGCATTACAGTTCGATGCATAATGGAGCGGGAAACGGGACTCGAACCCGCGACCCTCAGCTTGGAAGGCTGATGCTCTAGCCAACTGAGCTACTCCCGCAAACCGGCATGCACTGCTTGTGGCCCCGATAGCGCCGCCCAAACCAGTACGTATGACAGCATACTGTCTCCTGGAAGTGGCACGAACACGATCGAAACCGATGACTATATGGTGGAGGGAGGAGGATTCGAACCTCCGAAGTCGCTGACGACAGATTTACAGTCTGTTCCCTTTGGCCGCTCGGGAATCCCTCCAGTGATGTCGTGTCTATTCTATTGTCAATGGAGCTGGCGATGGGACTCGAACCCGCAACCTGCTGATTACAAGTCAGCTGCTCTACCAATTGAGCTACGCCAGCACACATACTACTGCCCAAATCATGGAATTAGGAGTTTTACGTGAGCCTCAAATAAAAGTCAAGTATTTTTTCAAGCTGCTAAACGGGATCCAGCCAGTGTCTTTCTCAGTTTTTTGATCGCGTTTTGCTCGATTTGCCTGATCCGCTCCCGGGAGACCCCCAGCTGTTCAGACAGCTCTTGCAGGGTCTTCGGCTCTTCAGCCGTTATCCGCTCCCGAACAACGATCTGCTCATTGTCAGAGAGCCCCTGCATTGCGCGATCAATCTGTCGCTTGAGCACAGACTGCTCCTCAGCCGCCGCCAGTTGCTGCTCCTGATTCGGCCGCTCATCCACCAGCCCGTCCATCATGGTCATTCCATCGTACTCAGACAGCGGGGCATCCAGGGAAACCTCCCCCATCAGGCGCTGGTCCATCTCGGTAACCGTTGCCTCATCAACCGACAGATAGGCTGCGGTGTCGGCAGGGTCAGTGCTCGAACCACCGGTCATGGCGGCTATCGCCTGTTTTGCCTGTTTCAGTTTATAGAACAGCTTCCGCTGGGCCTGAGTAGTGCCGATCTTAACCAGGCTCCATGATGAGATAATATAACTTTGTATCTGGGCACGGATCCACCAGACCGCATAACTGACCAGCCGCAACCCGCGATACGGGTTAAACTTTTTAACCGCCAACATCAGCCCGACGTTCCCCTCCTGAATCAGGTCCAGCATCTTAAGACCATAGGAGCGGTATTCATTCGCCACCTTCACCACGAACCGCAGGTTGGCGGTGATCAATGTCTGCGCCGCCTGCAGATCATTATGTTCAAACAGGCGCACCGCTAAACGGTGTTCCTCTTCTTCATTCAGTAACGGAAACCGGCGCACCTCCGCCAAGTAGCGGGTTAGACTATCGGTAACAACAGGAAGTGACATCTGCATAGAAACCACCTCGCCTCTCAAAACAGTATTAGCAGTCTCATAACGAGACTGCTAATACTCTACCACGGCAACAAACAAAATCAAGCTTTTTTTATTCCGCTAACTCACTAGAATCGCAGATGTCGCAAACCACTTCCCGCCAGCTCACGCATATGGGCAAGGGTGCGTTGGTAACGCTTAATCGCCGGCAGACGGTTAATACTAACCCCTTCCCCCTGTCGTTCAAGCAACACCGAATCACCAGGGGTCAGCCCCATCACCGCTTGCGCATTCTCGCCGTCCATACCGAATAAAAAGCGATACTGTTGATCGTGGTAGCGACAGGACACCAGCAAAAGGACTACTTCCGGAGCACCGGTCTTGTGGTGATAGCGCACCGTTGCGTCAACAAAGGAGCCGTTACAGCTTCCCTGTTCCGCAAGCAGCGCCTCAATCGTAACACCAGCCGGTTTCGGCCGACCAAGCGATGGCATCCCCCACGGGCGGTATGGTTCATGGGGGCGGTTCGCATAATGTTCCGCCTGTTCCAGCAAAACCACCACGTTATTGTTAATCGGCCCACCAATCGACTGGGAAAGCCCGGCCTTGAACCCCTGCTCAACAATTAGGCGATGATTCTCCACGATCTGGACCATTCCGGTGGCTCCCAGCGGATGTCCCCGCCCCTTTAACCCACCGGTGATATTGGTTGGAAACG
>JBLIZM010000140.1:0-2617 GCA_048859855.1 Trichlorobacter sp. | reverse complement strand
CTAGCCAGCAAACTCAGTATCAACGTCAAACAACCACCGGTTGGGAATAACTTAAAGCGAGGGATTACCCCTCGCTTTATTAGGTTATTCTATGGTTTTTATTATCTATAACTGATAAAGGGGATAACAATGGACACTGAAACCTTGATGTACATTAAGAAGCTTGAAGAAAGGATAACTAAAGCTGAAGAACGCGTGGCAATCGCCGAGAAGAAAGCTGGTGAGGCTGTAGCCCTAGTGGAACAGGGTTCCAAGTTATTGGTTGAACATATCGCTACCCTAGATGAGCGCCTGGGTGAAACAGCCGATATTTTCTTATCCACTATCTCTAAAAAGGCAGCCCAACTTAAGCTGTCGGCGTGAGGTTATATGAATATTAACCTTCTCAACACCTACGAGTCAGAAGCCAATAAAATAGCCCATAGCGGTTATTTAACCAGAGCACCTGCTATACGTGGTTCTGATGTAATAGCCACCGAATTAGTTAAACAGGCAGCTGAGCGCAAGATTAAAATACAATACGATATCACCTATGAAAACCATCCGCACGAGTTAACTTTCACCGAGTGTTTTGGTGGTGCTGGTGGTATTTATGTTAGACCAGCTGATTCAGATTTCTCTAGAGAATTATTGCAGTCTGGCCCAGTTGGTGATCGTGATCTGAGTTTCTTATTGAATAGTACCAATAAGTATTTACAATTTGAAATGTATTGTGATTTTAATCACGCTATATTCTTAACCGGTAGTAACTTTTTTGGTGATTACACACCAGAAATTATCCGTGCAGCGATGCGCGAAGATACAATGATTAAGCCGCACCCCATTACAACCGAGTATTATCGTTTCTGTTTGATGCGCGAATTTCCATATCGTGTATTACCTCTACGGGCATCTGCTCTAGGTATCATCAGACAGATAGACTCCGTTACCGTGACTAGGCATACTGAGTTAGGTTTATATGCCAGATTGATGGGGAAAGAAGTGGATCTTCTGACCACCGATGTGAAACGCACACCGGCTTATGGATTTCTGTACGAAACTGGCGATAATTTAAAGGAAGCGCTTTCCACACACCTGAGGGGCATAATTTTTCCTGGCGGAGATTATGCCTTGCAGATCAGTGAATTTCTTGATCGTTATCAGCAATTATTACCCGCATATAAAAATGATGCTAATAGAGGCAATATATGGCTAAAGAGATGAGACCGATCTTATTTTCCTGTATTAATGAAGACGCTGTTGATCAGGCTCTGATATGGCTACAAAGTTTAAAAATGTCTTATGATAAATTTCCTCAGAATAAGGCGTTTACTGTAGACCTCTGGTGCACGGCTGAAGTGGAACAAGATCCTTTCAAGAGACTTTTCCCCGAAGTTAATCTTCGACTGGTAAAGTGTGTGAATGTTGTTGAGAATGGATTGGGCCCGAGATCAAATCTTGAGGGCATGTCCTTGCGGCTACAGGCCTTAGACGTCTACCATTTGGAAAACCCCGAAGGCATTCAATTGCTATATACGGATACTGATCTGGTAATCAACGGCGATATATCCTCGTTGGCTAATCCTCCGTTTAAATCAGATCAGTGGTTAGCCGCTAGTTCAGATTTCCCTCACTTAGGTGAAATGCCTTTTACAGCTGCCTATTCTGAATTGGTAGTGGATTGGGAAAGAAGAATGTCAATCAATGAACGTTACTTCAACTCTGGGGTAATGGTTATTAAGACAGAGGGCCTGTATCGGGAATTAACTAAGTGGAGATTAACTTCACTGGTAGATTTCTTCGAAAAGTATCGGAACATGTGTTATTTCCCTGACCAAGACGCTTTGAATAAATTGGCCCAGAACTATTTGGAAATACCGCGTTCTTTTAATGCCTTTCCAGAATACCATATCCACCCCATCTTACCTATTAATAAACTGATGCATCACCGCCAACGTTTGGTTAATGCACATGTTATACATTTCCTAGGAATGGCTAAGCCTTGGAAAAAAGCTAGGATGGTTAACCGTGTCAGTATCCAATTACCTTACGAGGTATATTGGAAGTATATGTCACCAATCATTAACTACCTGTCACCAAAAGTAGTGGAAGGTGTTCAACACAACTTAAGTGTCAATGGAATCATTATCGAACAAGCTTATCAGAAACATCTGCGGGAGATCATCTGATGAAAGAACTGGTTACTGTTATTATTCCAGCCTCAAGGCCAGAAACCTTAGGTATTTGTTTAAAAGCTGTTAGAAGTAACGGTATGCCAGTTAAGGTATTGATTGTTAGAACTGTTGAGTCTAATGACATTATAAAAATAGCTGCGGAGCACGGTGCTGATGTCTGTGATTTCATTTCTAATACAGCACAGCACCATGCCAGAGAGTATGCTTTAAAGCTCGTAGAAACCCCCTACGTTCATTTCCTTGACGATGATGACTTCATTGGTCCAGCTTTTTATGAAAAGGCTATATCAGCTTTACAGGAGGCTGATGCTGTAATGACTTCACCTGCGGTAGGTGTTGGTAAACGTGTTATGATTTTTTCAGCTAAACGGACTAAGATAGCCACTAACTGTAGTGCTATGGTTTATAAGACCGACAGCATAAAAAGAGTTTTTGAACAGCTA
>JBLIZM010000139.1:0-2498 GCA_048859855.1 Trichlorobacter sp. | reverse complement strand
ATGATTGAGTTTGTCAGAAACCGTCACGTAGGATAAGGAGAAACAAATGTCCCCAAGCGATCAGCTCCATCAGCAGCTCTCTACCCTGCTCGATCAAGAAAACTGGCCACAGCTCGCAATAGCCTGTCGCGCAGCACTCATCGAGGCGCCGACCGATCCGGAGGTACACTTCCTGCTTGGCAACGCACTGGCAGCCAGTGGTTCACCGACCGAAGCGCTGATTGCATTACAAACCGCCTGTGATCTTGTTCGGGACAATCGGGAATATCGTCTGGCCCTTGCAGACTGTTTTCTAGAACTCGAACAGGCTGATCAGGCTCTCGTCAACTACCAATCAATCCTGGAGATCGACCCGTTTGATCAGGATGCGCTGGTAAGCGCGGCTTTGGTACTGGCAAACAATGGAAACGACAGTGAAGCAGACGCGCTGCTTAAACGGGCCCGAGAGCGCTATCCTGATGAGCCGTTTGTATTAAACGCCTGTGGGGAACAATTAGTAGCCCATGGCCAGTATCAAGAAGCCCAAGCCTGTTTCGAGCAGGCAATCGAAGCTGATCCTCAGGATCCAACCGCCTATGAGCGCCTTGCTACCTTGTACTACGATCTGGATGAGGCGGAGGAGGCGGAAGCTGTACTCCTGGAAGGGTGTGAGCATGCTGAAGATTTGACTGAAGGACATTTGACCCTGGGACAGATCTATCTTGAACAGGAACGGATCCCCGACGCAATCCGCCATTTCGAACGGTTCCTCGCTGCCGAAATCGATCCGGCTGCAGAAGACCTGCGACAAGATGTACGGGCGATTCTGGAAGATTTAAAAAAAGAGCACTAAATACCAGATTGATTAAACTAAGACGGGCCGTGATCAACAATGACCACGGCCCGTTATTATTTTGCCAACCCCAAAAGATTAACTTCTGGCAAACTCCGGACGAGAGAAGGAGTATTCAAAGTTCATATGATCGGTGTAGGTGCCGTTCAAGATTGCAACAACATCCTCGGTGAAAACCAATTCCTCATCCGTCGGGATAACAAATACCTTAACCGGTGAGTCATCGGTGGTAATCAATGACTCACGACGACGGGTCATGGCAGCTTTATTCCGCTCACGATCGAGAATGATCCCGAGGTGCTCAAGCCCTTCAATCGCTTTCTCACGAATCGGAGCTCCCATCTCGCCGACACCCGCAGTAAAGACAACCGCGTCAAGTCGACCAATCGCCGCCATGAATGCGCCGATGTATTTACGGAGCCGGTACGCTTCGATATCGAGTGCTAATTGACAGAGGTGGTCACCCTTAGCGGCATGCTCGATGACATCACGACGGTCGGTAAAGCGACCGGTGATACCAAGAATACCACTTTTCTTATTGAGTATGCTGTCGATCTCCTTAGCGGAGAGATTTTCCTTTTGCATCATGAACGCAGGAATCGCAGGATCAATATCCCCACTCCGGGTTCCCATAACCGCGCCTTCAAGTGGAGTCAGCCCCATTGTGGTATCAACGGAGATACCGTTCTTGATGGCACAGTGGGAAACCCCGTTACCGATATGCATGGTAATAATATTGCACTCACCCGCCGGCTTACCAAGGAGGTTCGCCGCCCGCTTAGAGACATAAAGATGTGACGTGCCGTGGAATCCATACCGTCGAACGCCATGATCCTTATACCAGTCATACGGTACCGGATAGAGATAAGCCTGCTCAGGCATGGTCTGGTGGAAAGCCGTATCAAAAATAGCGACCTGCGGAACGTTCGGCATCAACGAACGGGCAGCTTCAATACCGTCGATGTTCGGTGGATTATGCAGTGGTGCTAAATGCTGAACGTTTTTAACCGCATCAAGCACATCGTCATCAATTAAAACCGAACAGGTGAATTTTTCTCCACCATGGACAACCCGGTGACCAACAGCAGAAATCTCGGCAACGGAATCAAGTACCCCGTGCTCACGGTCGGTCACCACACGGATAACCAGATCAATAGCCTCGCGGTGATCTGCACAATCCTGTTGGACCTTATACGGCTCACGTCCGGGAACGTCATGTTCAATAAAGGAGTCACCAATGATGACCCGCTCAACCATTCCCTTGGCGACAACGACTTTCTTATCCCAATCAAACAACTGATATTTTAGGGACGAGCTCCCACAGTTCAACGCCATAATAATCATAGCTTCTCCTTCTGTCTGTAGCGGCCAAAACGTTATTGACAATAAAAAAGTATTAGCGTGATTAAAGGTCTATCGTATCAAAATAAAACCGCATTTGATATATCACGGCACCCTGTAAAAGTTCAACCACTTTGTGGAAAGGAGCCCGAAAGAGTGTATACAGTTTTGCTGGACTTTTGACTGTCGCTATGGTACATCCAGACACACTTTTGTCGGTAATGACTGATTACCCACATATTTTCTAGGAGGTGGTACCGTGGCTCATACTATCACAGACGATTGCACCAACTGCGCAGCATGTGAGGACAGCTGTCCAGTAAGC
>JBLIZM010000138.1:0-5582 GCA_048859855.1 Trichlorobacter sp. | reverse complement strand
CACCAACAACGAGAGTATGGCCAGCGTTATTGCCGCCTTGATACCGTACTATTTCATCAGCAAACTCGGTATAGATATCAACAACCTTACCCTTACCCTCGTCCCCCCACTGAGCACCAACAACAACAACATTCGCCATGGTAACTACTCCTAATGATTTATAACTATCTTTGCAATCGAATCAGTAACCAGGCCGTCAAGCTCCCAGTCCATACCATCAACACAACGTATTATTTTACAACCTCTATCTGTTATCATCAAGAGAAACCGTACATTATGCTCGATTGCGTAGGAGAGAGCGGATTCATATGTCCAACCATCTCGCTCTACTATGACTGAAATTCCTTTATGCCTAAGCTGATTAATCTCGTCTTGAAGGCAGTTGCTGGATGTGACGACACACAAGTCAATCGTCGGAACGTTCTGCCCATTTTGTAGATCCATTACACGAGCAAGCGCTAAAACATCACATGTAAATCCTGTTGCCGGCATTTCCACACCATACCGCTGCATAAGACGATCATATCGCCCGCCAGAAAATAACACTTCCGTTGACAAGGGCGATACACACTCAAAACTTACGCCAGTATGATATCCTAATCCCCTTGTTTCTCCGAGATCAAATGTGCATATTCTTTCTGTACTAACGCCAGACTCCTTTAGTAACTGGACAACGGCTTGGAGTTCATTAATAGCATTACACGTTGTTTCATTCCATTGTATCTGCGCAGCATCTTCAAGCACCTCATTACCACCAAACAGCCTTGTCAAGCCGACTAGTTGATCTCTAATCTCAGGTGAAGATTCATTTTTATCGCAGATTAAAAGCACCGCAGCTTTATCTTTTCGAGCAATGGCGTGTTTTAGACATGTTAAGTCATCTGATGACCCATGAAAGCAGTCTAAAGCTCCTTGGCATATTCCCGCGTGACTCAGATTAATGGTAATATCTTCAAGACCACACTCATTTGCT
The DNA here is from genome assembly GCA_048859855.1 of Trichlorobacter sp. Classification (GTDB taxonomy): domain Bacteria; phylum Desulfobacterota; class Desulfuromonadia; order Geobacterales; family Pseudopelobacteraceae; genus Trichlorobacter. The sequence goes on along the minus strand of JBLIZM010000138.1, from coordinate 4,609 downwards.
ATTTGAACAGCCATTGACAGTACTTCAACATCGGCATCTGGCCCGGCTTTACCTATGAGCTCGGCTCCTGCTTGAAAAACTTCCCGATGATGCCCACTTTGACTTTCAGAATGCCGGAGCACAACACCACTGTAACTGAGCCGGTGCGGATAACGTAATCCCTGTAGGCGATTAGCACTAATCCGAGCCATTTGTGGTGTTATATCTGGTGGAATAGCCAAAAGCCTGGTGCTTTCCCAATCGTCAAAGCGAAAAGCTTTACCAACTAGTTCGTGCCCCATTCCCAAGACGAGTACGTCTTCAAACTCAAGAGGAGATGGCTGTATAAACTGATAACCCCACAGCCGAGCTACCCGAAGAACAGTTGACTCCACATTTTGCATCCTGAATGCGAACCCAGGTAGCTTATCAGACACTCCCCGTGGGATTCTTATATCATGAGACAGAACGCTCATATGTTATTCAACTTTCTTTATTAAAACGGTACTTGTTCCGGCTTGGCTCTGGAAGAGCCCCTCACCCTGCGTTCTTTGAAGCTGATATAATGATGCACTCTCGTCATCATATTCAAAGTCAGGCATGTAATTCTGGGTTGGCACTGTATGCCATACTTCCTCCAAGCTTTCACCATTCCACTTAAAGCCATAGACAGTACCCTTTTTATAGGACCGCATATCACCAAATGACAAGCTTGGATCATTATACCCTACAATAATCATCTGATTCTTCGTAACGAGTACACGTTGGTTTACGAAATATGTCCGATACTCTTTACCTGTTTGGTTCAGGTAATTTAAGTCGTATATTTGATATGATAATTGAGACTTACCAAATTTCTCACTACTTTTCCAAACAGACTTTAATGCGTTATCAAATACGGAGAGATATCCATTATTATCATAGGCAACTGTGAAGCTTGTATTATCCATACCTTTAAACTGGTTAAATTCATAGATAGTAATACCAGCAGGTAACGGGAATTCACTGCCCTTTACAATTTTATTGTTTATTAAATTGGCAGTATATACTGGTCCATAGTAGGGCGTGTCAGCTGCTCCTTGTTCTTGTACTAGCAGCTTCCTCTCATTACCATGGGGTGTAAAAACTCGTGAGTAATAAGGCTCTTGGTCTTTCATCCTTATGAGAGTCTTCCCATCAAATTTATAGATGGCCGTGTACACCTTACTCATACGGACATAGCTAACCAGAATATTGGTGCTTTTTGACTCAGTCGTTAGGTAGTCAATATTGATTATTTGTGAACCGACATCTAGCTGCGCATTAGAAACAATGGAATTGTTTTTTACATTAACTAATTTAATTGTTTTCATATCAGCTAAAAGCATCAAATCCAATGGTTCAACATTTCTTATTAACGAGTACTCGCCCACCATGCGCGGTATCAACACTTTGTTCGAACCATTCATTTCACTTTTGCTATATATGACGTCGCCCTGAGTATTCTTTTCATTTTGAGGCTTAACTATGCCTATTTGATTGTTTCTCTCTTTAGGCTTATTATCCTGTACGGGAACACGACTTAAATCCGTTTTTAGTTCCTTAACAACGCTATCAAGAATATTAAAGTATGACGGTGCATCTGAAATTCCACTCGCCACTCTCCTACTTAGCGCTTTATTGTCTTTGTTCAGTAAAACAATATCAAGGCTATACTGATTACCGATAACAACAAAGGTGCCCTGAGCAGTAACATCAGCGTCCACTGATGAATTTACTGGTAGTATTGTGCCGTCAGATAATTTTGCGGTAAGTAGTGCCTGTAGTAAAACCTTCGACTCCTCTTTATTTTTTACTGCGCCAATCGCATTAAATGGTGCGACATACACCTTAAGAGTCGTTGCATTACAAACTGTGACACTCAACAAGACAACTAAAGCTATATAGATCACATTATAAATCTGCCGCATACACCGTCCTCCCCTCAATTCAATTACATGTTTTACATATCACACTGAGGCACAAATTTCATCATCTACCGAGGCCTAATCCAAAAAGAAAGGGGGGATAATTTATTATCCCCCCTAATCATCAACTAATTTCTAGATAAGAATCTAGAAGCTAAAGCTTGCACCTAAGCGTACAGCATACGGATCTTTGTATGCGTCGTACTGGCTACCAAGTGAAATATAACCAGCTTGTGCATAAACGTTCAGATTAGGATAGAGCTTGTATGCGAGTTCTGCATTAACTTCCGTACCGATGAAATCACCTTTTGTTCCTGCTGTAGTACCAACATCAGTGTTATCCCAGCCAAGACCGATATTTGCCGTAGCCTTAAGCTTATCAGACAGCATTTTTGAATAACCAGCATAAGCCAACTGAATGTTTGATACGGTGTTACCTTTCAGCGCATAGCTGGTTGTTGTTGGGTAGAAGTAGTTGTTACGTACCATCAACATCATACCACCTTCATTAAAGGTAGAGCCTGTAGTACCAAGTGTTTGGAACTGGGAATCATCAGTTGATGCAGTCTTTGTGTCGCCGCTTACAAATAAGTAACCAAGCTTTGCATTTCCACCGGCGATACTTGCATCTGCCTGAATGTTAGCTGCATAACCACTATAGTCGGTTGTAGTACTAGCCGTTTGTTTTTCCCCGTCTTGCATTGCAACAAAAGCTTTGAGACTAATACCGTTAAGCTTCGTTTGACCGTTCAATGCAAAAGTATGAACTGATTTTTTGTATGCAACTGAAGCAGCTGCTTGTTGGGCCGTAGTGGCACTCGCTACGACTCCTGTTGTGAGATTCGCAATCTGAGTCCCTGATGCTATTTCAGCAACAGCTGGGGTCTCTTGGCTCTGATAATAGTATGAAAATCCGACTTTAGTATCTTTATTTACTGGGTAGCTAAAGTCTGCAAATGTAAAGTTTCCTGCTTGATCACCAAGCAGGGTAGCAGAGTCGCTATAACGTGAGAAACCAACAAGAGCATCAACGCCACCAAGTTTTGTTGTGACAACAACTGCTGGGAGGTCTGCATCTACGAGCAGACCACCAATTGAGTCTTTATATGCCTGGAGACCTGCTTTAACATTCACTCCTTTTACCACGTTGAAATCTAGATAGGCATGCTTCGTCTGAAGGTTGATACCATCCGTATCGATATCGCTTCCTCCGAGGAGGTCACCAGCTCCAGTTGCAGCACCACCAAAGCGGTTATTGATTTCAAAATGAGTAACCAACTTAAGATCATCACTAGCTTTAGCAATGTACTGTAAACGCACACGCTGCTCAATATAGTTATCTGCTTTGGAACTTGTGCCTAAAAACTTCTTGAGCGCTTTAACCGAATCTTCATTATTTCCATTAGCTCCCGTTGCAGCAACATTACCGTAATCGCCATAGATGTTAAACAGGCCGTGAAACTCGTTCTCGAAAGCCATAGCCGGCAGTGCGGTAACTGCGGTCAAGGCACCTGCTGCTGCGATAGTTAACATCTGCTTTTGAAACTTTGTCATGTGGTACTCCTCCTTTGGGGGTTTGTCCTGCATAAAATGTAAATTCATACGAACTAGAAACTTGTTTTACTGGCTAAATTTTGTTGTCTTAGCGCATCACCCCTTTCCAAATCTAATGATTACAGCAGGTTGTGACATCAATCAGTATATTCAACTAGTTATATGTTTTAATTTTTCGTTATTTTTACACCATTAATAGAACAGCTGTCAAGAATTAAAATACACTAAAGCGTGCATTAATTCATATTCTGTACGTGTTTTCAGTGACCTGCCTGACAGAGCTCGGTCAAAACTCCATGACTGCTCTTGGGGTGAACAAAGGCTATTCGTGTTCCATGGGCACCATCCCGCGGCACCTGATCGATCATTCGTGCCCCTTCTGCTATCATCTGCTCAATAGCCTGTGCAACATCATCAACCTCATAGGCGATGTGATGTATGCCAGGGCCGTTTTTCTCCAGAAACTTAGCAATCGGACTATCAGAACTGGTCGGCTCGAGTAACTCAATCTTTGACTCACCGATACCAAGCATTGCCACCCGCACTTTCTGATCAGCCACTTCCTCAATACCGCAAAAAGGCATTTTCAGCCCATCACGATAGAACGGCAGCGTCTCATCCAATGATTGCACTGCAATACCAATATGGTTAATTTTCTGTAACATTATTTCCCCCTAGAGCTTTCTAAACACGTCAAGGAGTCGCCGTGATGCGGCTGATGGTGTGGTTACCCCTTCAGCGACACTGCTAACCACCTGATCGAGAATCCTCGTCACCTGACTATGGTGCATAAATAATAACTTTAAATCGTCCATCACCAATGCCCACATCCAATCTACCGACTGCCGCTTTCTCGTTTCAACCAACTCGCCACTGTGTCCCATAACTGATTTAAAACTGGTCAGCATCTCCCAGACATCGGGAATACCCTGATTTTTCAGAGCACTCACCGTGTGCACAGGCACGGACCAGTTTTTGCTTTTGGGACGTAAAATATGCAGTGCATTTTCATACTGACCTTTTGCAAGGGCGGTTTTTTGGTGATCGATATCGGCCTTGTTAATGACAATGGCATCAGCCAGCTCCATAACCCCTTTTTTAATCCCCTGCAGTTCATCACCAGCAGTCGC
>JBLIZM010000137.1:0-4706 GCA_048859855.1 Trichlorobacter sp. | reverse complement strand
CCCATGCACGATCATGCACACCAAGAATAGACCATGCAATACCGGCATACCCATTCGGATCACGGCCATCAAGTGCATACCGATCATTCAAGTAAATTGCGGTCGCAAGGGCCTCTTCAGGAGTACTGCTCCACTCGAGAATCTTCTTGGCCCAATACATGCGAACATACCCATGGATACGACCATGCTTAACCAATTGACGCTGCGCAGCATTCCAGAGAGAATCATGGGTTTGGGCTGAATCGAACGTATCACAGCTATATGCAGGAATTCTCGGATCATGCCGATGACGTTCAAGCGTGAGTCGTGCCCACTCTGGTGCCGCGTCAATTGTCTGATACTCAGGACAATACAGGCAAAAATTATCAGATAGCTCCCTGCGTACAATAAGTTCCTCAAGATATGCTGAAACAGAATCGGGAGCCGATGCCACACAACGGCTAACCGCTAACGCTACCCGTTGTGGAGACAGCTGGCCGAAGTGCAGCCAAGGAGATAGTCCGGACTGCCCAGAACGCACTGGGTTATTACGTGCTGTCGCATACTCTGACAACCGATCTATAATGAAAGACTCCAGCATATCATAAGCCGCATCCTCACCGGCAACCACTCCAAACACCGGCTGAACAGAACGGTCCAATGGAAGCTGCCGAAGTAAATCATTAGGATCAAAGTCTGTTCCCACCCCATCCCATTGATATGGATGAATCACCAAGGGGGGAAAATCCGTTAAAAACTGGGGTAGGATCCTATTTATTTTTGGACGGATCGTGTATGCAGCAAACTCCCTTTTTGGCGAAACAAACCGGCACGGGACAATATTATGTCCATCCACTTCAGTAATCGGAATCGAGGTAGACTCGATCAGCTCTGCGATCCACTGACGCTTGATACCCAGTGGATCGAAATCAACAATCAACTCCGTGACTGCATGATCCTGGATAAAACGGCTCATTTCAGCAGCGGGATTTCCACGTAATAATACAAAGGTAATCCCATACTGTTTCGTATCTTGTGATACCTTGGCAAGACTGTGTAACATTAGGTAAAATTGACGTTCTGTCGCTCCGCAAAATATATCCACTAAGGTAAAAACGATAACAAGTGGAGCCTGATGTTCTAATGCACGTTGTTGGGCAACCAGAAGCCCCCAATTATCACGAAGGCGCTGTTCTCTGCTCATCCAATAGACCACCGGGCCGTGTCCACGCTCACCATAGGACAGACTATGGAGCCGCCGAGTATCAATCACTGTATCCATAAATCGCTTTCTGGTTACTGATGCCGTAGCCGCTTTGTTGTCGATCGAGTTGCGGGAATACTAAACGGATCTTCCGGCCACGGGTGTTTTGGATAACGACCGCGCAATTCACGACGAACGTCGTAATACCCCTCTCGCCAAAACCTGCTAAGATTATCCGTAACTGCTATCACACGACCAGCAGGAGATAGCAGTCGAGCCTGTAGCGCAACCTTCCCACCGGCAAGCATAGGAAGAGCTATACAACCAAAGAGCTCTTGAAGCTTAACGGCAATATATGGCTGCTCGCCTTCTGGATACTGAATCATAACACTCCGTCCACTCGGTATCGCACAGTGCTCAGGTGCATCATGGTCAATACGACAACGCACCGTATAGTCTAATGCTGATTGCATAACAGGGTACAAGTTAAGAGACTTGAGTTCAGTAATTGTTTTACATTTCTTTACATATCGAGACAACTCAGGCCAGAGAGAACCAACCATTTCATCAGCACTAAATGTTGGAATCAGCTGTTCAGGACACGTAGAGCGTAAGAAGCGACAGCGATCCCGTAAGCGTTCGGCTGGCCCAGAAAAACAGAGCGTGTCACCAGCGGTATCAACGATATGTGCCCGCCAAAAGGGTATAGTTTCATCCGGCTTCACGGCTACAGCCCGATCCTGTAACACAATATTCCCAAGGCGTTCAATATCTGAAGCAATTATTCGTTGTCCATCAGGTGACCACCCTAGCTGTCGTTCCTTAACAATTTGATCACGACATAGAGTTCTGACAACCGTCTCATCAATCGTAACATAATCTGAAATCACTCCCCCACGCATAGAGGTTCCTTCTATTTGCAGTGCGACAATCCATTCCGGCAGCAGTACAGCCTCTGGAAACCGAACGGTCACATAGGCACCTGAAACCAATTGGTACGTGCCAACACCCGTGTGTCGACGAGCAATCCGGTCTGGCCACCCAACCAAGAGACAAGCAGCTGGTAAATCCTGCGGAGAAGCTGTTGCTGGGAGTGCATGCACAGAAAGCCCCATACGGACTGCCAACTGACGAGCAATGGCACGACGATCACCAAAGCGCCCTTCTGGTGTAATAGCTGCAAGCATCACACAAGTGGCAGCAACGACATCATACTCTCGTGCCTCGATCAGTACCCTTGCCAAACGAGGATGAAGAGCAAGTGTCGTCATGGAACGACCAATCTCGGTCAAAAGTCCCTCTTTCGTAAGTGCCCCTAATGTCGTCAGAAGCTGTTCTGCGACCGAATAGTGTTGTTCTGGTGGCGGAGTCAGCCATGGGAGAGCCTTGACACAGCGTGTACCACCCCATGCAGCCACTTCAAGTACCAGATGACTTAAATCTGCGCGGAGGATTTCAGGAGGTGCTTGAGTCGTCAGTCCATGGAACGTCTGTTCCGTGTAGACTCGATAGCACCGACCTGGGGCCGTACGACCAGCGCGACCAGCCCGTTGAACAGCTGATGACCGGGAAACCCTAACCGTAACTAATCGCTCGAGACCGCTCGTTGGATCAAGTCTCGAATGACGAGCGAGTCCACTATCAATAACAACCCTGACCGACTCAATGGTAATGCTCGACTCTGCAACAGCCGTTGAAAGGATAATTTTTCGTTTTGTGCCCGCTTGTACTGCTAATTGCTGCTGTTCAAGCGTCATACCTCCATATAACTGGTAGACTTCAGTGTCATTAGGAACCTTAAGAGCCCGTTCAACAGCCCTGATTTCTGAAATACCTGGTAAAAAAACCAGCAGATCGCCATCCGTTTCCTTAAGAACTTTAGTGATTGTCGTTGCAATCAATATCGCTAGGGGAGTACGAGCAACTGAATGATTTTCGTAACTGATTTGAACAGGAAATGGCTGTTCTCCACAAGAAATATGTCGACATTGATTAAGATACGGTTCTGAACGAATCCCTTCAAGAGTCGCTGACATTATAATCAGTCGTAAGTCAGGACGGAGGGTTGATTGGATTTCACGACACAGTGCAAAGCAAAGATCCGTATCAACAGAACGCTCATGGAACTCATCAAAAACAACAGCAACGACGCCATCAAGTAAAGGATCCTGCTGTAACCGGCGGATTAAAACCCCTTCAGTAACCACCATAATTCGCGTATCAGCACTTATTGCCGATGAAAAACGTACAGCATAACCAACGGTCCCCCCTACTCGCTCCTGACGCTGTGACGCCATAAAGCTGGCAGCAGAAACTGCAGCAATACGTCGGGGTTCAAGAACAATAACCAAACCACCAGAAGAACCAAGTGCTGACAACACAGAAAAAGGGAGACGGGTCGTTTTACCAGACCCAGGTGGTGCAGATATCACAACAGTCTGTTCATTGAGGAGACAGGACTCAAGCTCTACGGCAGCAGTATGAATAGAGGCTAGATTCAGCATTAATTTACCGACTCATCATACCGTGAGTAGAAAAGCGGTAGTGAGGTAATAAACCATTAGAGTTCATACGGTAGATTTCTCGGCTCGCCTGATATCTTTGAGTTCAAGCTTTAGCGAACGATCACCACGGTACCGATCTCTCATAAGAATCGCCACAATATCACAACGATCTGAAACCAACCGGTCACCCATCCCCCAGCCAACAACGGAAACTCGTTCACCATCGGAACGTACAATCGTCGCTCCCAGGTGACCATCACCAAACTCTCGTACATTACGAAGCATTACATTTTTGATGATAAAAAGCGGTTGTGGGTTACCGATTCCGAACGGAGCCAGCTGTTCTAGGCTCTCAAGCAACGATATACTTACATGGTCAATCGTCAATTCCATATCGATTAAAAGTTCCGGAGTTGGCACACAACCATCTAACTGCTGAGTAACGGATTGACAAAAGTGGGCTTTAAATTCCTCTAAATTGGTATTTGAGAGTGTTACACCCGCGGCAACGTTATGGCCACCATACTTAAGTAGCAATGATGCACAGCTATCGAGAGATTTCAGCAAGTGAACTGATGGGATACTCCGTCCAGACCCCTTTAATATCCCATCTGGCAAGACAGCCAGTACAATGCTGGGACGATGAAACCTTTCAACCAATCGTGAGGCGACAATACCCACCACCCCTTGATGCCAGCGTTCAGACGCAAGAACAATGACTGAATCAAGGTCATCCGCACTGACCTGCGAGACCGCCTCTTGAAACATACTCCGTTCAAGATCGCGTCGTTCCTGATTCCGTTCATTTAATTGACATGCTAGAGTACGGGCATGAGAAATATCATTTTGTAATAACAATTCAACGCCGGGAACCGCACTCTCAAGGCGTCCTCCCGCATTCAAACGTGGAGCAAGCTGAAAAGCAATTACCCCTGATGAAAGAGGCTCAGATACGCGAGCGACCTCACATAACGCTGAAATACCAGCTCGTGGCTTACGATTCATAACCTGTATACCAG
>JBLIZM010000136.1:0-2939 GCA_048859855.1 Trichlorobacter sp. | reverse complement strand
AGCTGAAGGTTGAGAACCAACGCTGGAGCTTAACCATCGAAGGACTCCGTTCCGATCGGGGGCAGCTTGAGCGGATCGCCCGCAAGGAGCTGGGGCTGGTCAAACCGAACGAGGTCATTTACCAGTTCCCGTCATCTGACAGAAAGTAGGGATGACCATGGCACGACAAAGTTGCGCAATCTGTGCGTGGCGTGAAACCTGCGCCAAACGGTTCTCCGTCACCGACGGCGGCGCGCGGTGCCCTGACTACTCCAGAGACATTTCTATTAAACCGGTCGAAGACGAGACCGAATCAGACCGAACCCTATCGAAGGAACATGCTACTCCATGATTCGCCACGAGCTTGCTGCGCTGATTACTGAGGCGCTGACTGCGGCACGTACCGCAGGTGCCCTTGTATCCGAAACCTTTCCACCCGTTATTCTTGAAACCCCTGCGAACGAAGCCCATGGTGACTTTGCCTGCACTATCGCCATGCAGCTGGCCCGTGCTGAAAAGAAAGCCCCACGGGCGATCGCCGAAGCACTGATCGCGCATTTACACGATCCAAACGGCCTCATCGCGAAAACCGATCTTGCTGGTCCCGGCTTCATAAACATCACCATTGCCCCGGCTGCCTGGCAACACTGCCTACGCACCATCGAGACAGCCGGCGACTCCTACGGCCACACCACAACCGGTGCGAACCGTCAGGTGCAGGTGGAATTTGTCAGCGCGAACCCGACCGGCCCGCTCCATATCGGCCACGGCCGTGGCGCGGCAATCGGCGATGTACTCTGCCGGCTTCTCCATGCCACCGGCTGGCAGGTTACCCGTGAATTCTATTATAACGATGCCGGCAACCAGATCGACAATCTGGTCCGTTCGGTTCATGCCCGCTGCCTGGGACTTGGCCCCGAGTCACCGGATTGGCCCCAGGATGGCTACCACGGTGCCTATATCACCGAACTGGCAAAATCATTTTTAGCGAAAGAGTCCGTATGCGCCGACGGTCAGACCGTGGTTGCCTCCGGTGATCAAAACGACCTGGACGGTATCCGTCGTTTCAGTGTCGCGGCACTTCGCCATGAGCAGGACCTGGATCTGACAGCCTTTGATGTCTCCTTTGACCGGTACTTCCTCGAGTCCAGTCTCTATGCCGATGGCAAGGTCGACGCCGTAGTACAGCGCCTGATTGACAACGGGCACACCTATGAGCAGGAAGGAGCACTCTGGCTCCGGACCACTGACTTCGGGGATGACAAAGACCGGGTAATGCGTAAGACCGATGGCGGCTATACCTACTTTGTTCCTGATGTCGCGTACCACCTCGACAAATGGCAACGGGGTTTTGTACGGGTCGTCAATGAGCAGGGATCGGACCACCACAGCACCATCACCCGGGTACGGGCGGGACTGCAGGCGCTGAATGCCGGTATCCCCCAGGGATGGCCCGAGTATGTGCTGCACCAGATGGTAACGGTACTGAGGGGTGGCGCCGAGGTTAAGATCTCCAAGCGTGCGGGGAGCTATGTAACGCTACGCGACCTGATTGATGAAGTAGGTCGTGACGCAACCCGCTTCTTTTTTGTTATGCGCAGACCGGACTCCCAACTGGTATTCGATATCGACCTGGCAACCCAGAAGTCCCTGGATAACCCGGTCTATTATGTTCAGTATGCCCATGCGCGTATCTGCAGCATCTTTGCCCAGGCCCAGGCCAAAGGGTATACGCTCGATGGCACTGTTGACGTTGCTCCCCTCACCACACCGGAAGAGTTGCGTTTGATCCGCTGGTTGGCTACACTACCGAATGTAGTTGATCAGGCAGCCCATGATTTTGAACCACACGCTGTGGTATACTACCTAATGGAGCTTGCCGGACAGTTCCATAGCTACTACAATAAGACCAAAGTTGTAACCGATGATGAGACGGTCAGTCGTGCCCGTCTGTATCTTTTGAAGCAGACACGGCAGGTTCTCCGTAACGCACTTTCGTTACTGGGAGTATCTGCTCCGGAATCAATGTAGGAGTCTGATATGCGCATTGACTACAGTGAACCGCGACGGGCACAGCGAAGCCCAAACTATCAGAACCAGCGTACTTCCGAGCCCCGTTCAGGACGTGGCAAAGGGCTCGCGCTTTTAATTCTGGCTGTGATGCTGTTTGGGGCCGGATTCGGCTCGGGATGGGTTCTTTCGGAAAAAGCCACCAAAAAAGCGTTCAGGGCAGCAACTGAAATTAATCAGGCAGACCAACAGAAGCTTCAAGCACAACAGCAGGCAACCCAGCAACCATCGCCCCAGCCAGGAGCACCGGCAGCAGGCCAGGGACAACAACCGGCCCCGGCCGGATCTGCAGCAGCACCAGCCGGTCACCCCACCAACCAGGTCCCCCTCTCCTTCTTCGAGACCCTGCCAAAAGGTCAGAAGCAGACGGTACTGGGAAGCGGGATTAACGACAAACCAAAACCACCGGCAGCGGCTCCACCTGCGGCAAAACAACCAAGCGGGTTTGTGGTACAGGCAGCGGCATACATTTCAGCCAAGGATGCAGAAACGCTTAAAAGCAAGCTGATTGCCAAGGGGCACCAGGCAACGGTTGCACAGACAACCATAAACAACAAAACATGGTACCGGGTACGGATCGGCAGTCATCTTGATAAGGAAGCAGCAAACCAGCTTGCAAGTAAAGTTGGTGGTGGTGCGAAAGTAGTCCCTGACGAGTAACAAAAAAGTATTGACAGGCAAACAACTAAACTGATATAAAGGGTATTCAATTTGACGCGGGGTGGAGCAGTCTGGTAGCTCGTCGGGCTCATAACCCGAAGGTCGTAGGTTCAAATCCTGCCCCCGCAACCAAACAATATCAGGGATCTGCATAAACTGCAGGTCCCTTTTTTATTTGGGTAACGTCCAAAACTGCACACGAAAAAATAGTCTAGACCGAAATCGTCAGT
>JBLIZM010000135.1:0-5808 GCA_048859855.1 Trichlorobacter sp. | reverse complement strand
ACGGAACAGGATCTGGATGCTGCTCATCGGGCACGTGGTTTTCAGGGCGCAGGCTACCACTTTTACATCCGCAAAGACGGTCGCATTGTGAACACGCGTGCGGTGGAGCTTCCGGGAGCACATGCCCGGGGGCATAACACAGCCAGCATTGGTGTTTGCTATGAAGGCGGACTGGATGCCGAGGGTCGTGCCAAAGACACGCGCACCCCTGCTCAGAAGGAGTCGCTTACGACTCTGCTGCACGAGTTGCAGCGTGATTATCCGGGTAGTGTGGTGTGTGGTCATCGAGACCTTAGTCCGGACCTAAACGGCAACGGCCGCATTGAACCGCACGAGCGTTTGAAAGAATGCCCTAGTTATTCAGTCAACGACGAACGGTGCTAGTTGAGCCAATAAGAAAGGGCTGTCCGTAACAAGACAGCCCTTTGTTGATTGAAAGATATAGAGTGATTTAGAAACCCGGATTCTGAGGTGTTATCCCCAAATCGGTGGTTTGATCCTCAGCAGGTGGAATAGGGAAACGATAGAAACGACCGTTAATATTATCCACCTTGGCATGTAGGTGTTTGTGTATGCGGTTGTAAAAATCTACTCGGGTTGGATCGGCTGGTATATTATTATATTTTACGCTGCCGAAATGCTCTCTGTGAGCACTGCCGTAGTTGTCATTATAGTACACATATTGAGGCACTTTGGTGAGGATAGAGCTTATTAATGTGCGCCAGCGTACCAAATTGAGCCAGTGTTTCTGTTCAAAGGCCAGCTCGTTGCTCCACTCTTCCCAAATGGCCTCTTCGGTTATTTTTGTCAGCTTATAACTTTCTCCTCCGGCTCTGTTGCGTAAAGCATTGATGGCAGCCAATCCTTTGTCGCCCGTGTTGGTGTACCATTGTGCTTCTGCCTTGATGAGGTAGATTTCGGCCAAACGGAAGTCGATGTGGTCAATGCTGTTGGGTTGGCTTGACAAGGCGTAAATGATGCCGTTCTCTCTTTTGCTGGCGTGTATCCATTTGCCCGGACGAACAATGGAGAGAGGCCAAGTCAGCGTGTCGATACCTTTACCTACAGCCGATTGATCAACGTACTTCACGTACGACACGGTTTTACGGGTGTCATTATCGGGCAATAAGTTCTCTAGTGATATGTCAGCGTATTGGATGTGTGGCTCTGCACGCTCGTCGCCCGGCCAAGTGTATCCGCAGTGTGTTTGGTGATTGCCTTGCGCATCGCCTTGTCCGTCACCAAAATGCTGAATGGAGAAGATGACTTCGGAATTATTCTCTTTATCCACTCCCCAAATGTCATTGAAGTTGTCCTGCAACTGATAGTTTCCACTATTTAACACAGCATTGGCATATTCAATGGCTTTGGCGTATTTGGCAGCGTCAACGGCCGGTTTAATTGGGTCTACTCTTGAGGTTTTGATCGCTTCCACCTCGGCTTGGCTTAAGGGCTTAGCACCCCAGGTGAGATAGAGTTTAGCCAATACAGCGTCAACTGCGTGTTTGGATGGGATGTCTGCACGGCGTCCGTTCCCATCTTTTCCGTAATCTTGGCTAAGTGCGGCGCGGGCTTCGGTCAAATCTTTCACGGCTTGAGCATACACGTCGTCGATGCTGCGACGAACCGTTTTTTCTTCGGTACTCGGGTTAATGGCAGTGGTAATGATGGGTACTTCACCGAAGAATTGTACCAATTGAAAATAATTGTAACCACGTATGAATTTGGCACGCCCTATGAGGTCGTTTTTGCCCGGTACATTTCCTTCACTGGCTTCGCTAATCTTTGCAATGGCGGTGTTGGCAGCCGCAATACTTTGGTAGAGTCTGTTGAATACCTTGACCGGGTACCAAAGGTCTTTACGGGTTTTTAACTGAGAGATATACGATCCGCCACCTCCGGGCTCATCGCCGGCATCTTCGAAACAGACAGTGGTTTCAGTAGAGCTGTCGAGCAAGAAGCTGTATGACGAGCTTAGGGTCTGTAGGGGTCCGTACTGTGCGTTGACCAGTGCTGTGGCTTCGCTGGTGGAAGTAGGCACGGGAATGTTGTCTGTACTACCCGGATCGGTACTTGGATCACTGTTGTTATCTGAACATCCTACAATAAATGAGGATACAGATAGGGCCAGAAGGCCCCTCAAAAGAAGCTTTTTCATTGCTTGAAATTTTAAATTAAAAACTATAGAAATTGAAAACTTATGCTTAGAATGTAAGTCCGAATCCTCCCGAGAAACTACGTGCCATGGGGTACATGCCTGTGTCAACACCGCCGCTTACTTCGGGGTCGTAACCTTTGTAGCGGGTGATGGTGAGCAGGTTTTGTGCGGAGGCGAAGAGGCGCAACTTGAATGCTTGTTGTCCGCAGCGCACGGGGAGGGTGTAGCCTGCTGACAGGTTACGTAATTTGAGAAAGGAACCATCTTCAATAAAGCGGCTATAGACATAGGTAGATGAAACAACTTCGCCTAGAGCGGGGGTGGAGGTATGGTTGGTGGTAGTCCAGGCGTTAAGTAGCTCGGCCGAACGGTTGCGTCCGCGGCTGGCTCCTTCGCTCTCTACCAGATGACGGCGTAGTTTGTTATACACTTCATTGCCTTGTGAACCTTGCAGGGAGACGAAAAAGTCCCATCTTCCCAGGGTGAGTGAGCTTGAAATGCCGTAAATAAAGTCGGGCTGAGTGGAGCCGATAATGGTACGGTCATCGTTGGGGTTAATCTCTCCGTCTCCATCAATGTCACGCAATATGATTTTACCGGTTTCGGGATTCACTCCGTCGTAAATGTATCCGTAGAATGAGCCCACTGATTCGCCTACACGGAGTATCTGGCCGTAATCTGCCTGCAGAAGTCCTTTGGTAAGGTTCTTGTCCCAATCACCCATATCGGTCACGGTGTTGATATTCTTGGCAAAGTTGGCTGAAAAGGTCCACACCGTGTTTTTGCTGCGAATGACGTCTCCCGAAATCGACAATTCTACTCCTTTATTGGTCACGTTACCAATGTTAAACACTTGTTCGTCGTTGTTCTGACTTAGCGGAACGATGCGTTTAAGCAGCAGGTCGTTGGTTTTCTTGTGATAGATGTCGGCGGTCAACGTGAAACGGTCACCGAAGAGTCCGGCGTCAATACCTAAATTCCACTCGGTGGTGGTTTCCCACTTCAGGTTGTCATTGCCGGAGTTACTGTATATAACGGCTTGTTCGTTGCCATAGCGTCCGGCATTTAGAAGTGCGGCAAAGTCGCTGAACCCGATCTCCTGATTACCTGCCGAACCGAAAGTGGCGCGTACTTTGAATGTGTTTTTGCTCTTGAAGAACTCTTCATCACTCACGTTCCATGACACACCCACCGATGGAAAGTATCCCCATGAATGGCGAGCGGAGAAACGCGACGACTTGTCGGCACGAAAGGTACCGGTGAGGTTATATCGGTTTTTCAGCGTGTAGTTAACGCGTGTGATTAGTGAGTGTAAACTACCCGTTTCTTTTCGAGAGGTAACGTCGCGTTCGGTTGGGCTGCTAAATCCGATGTTGTCGAAATTCTCCAGTTTAACGACATTGGTTAAAGCTAGTGTGGTGGTGGTTTTCTGTTGGGTGTATCCGCCCAGGAGGTCGATGAAGTGATCTTTCCCCAGTTGGCGGGTATAGGTAACCAACAGGTCGCCTTGCTGCACGTCTGTGCGTCTGTTGCCGATAGACCCTCTACCTTGTATGTCTTCATTGATGCCCAGGGAACTGCTGGGAGGTGCAAAGAAGTTTTGGGTAATATAGTTCACATCAGTACCGGCACTTAGTCGCAGCGATAAGCCTTTGACTTGCGGCACATTGTAGGTGGCATAGAAATTACCCAATAATGTAGATCCGATAGTTTCTCCCTTCATTTGGTTGAGGTCGGCTACGGGGTTAGCAGCAGTGCCATAGTAGTTTAGTTCACTCATCTCGAAAGGGTTGTAGTGATTGTAGTTACCATTCTCTAGTTTAACAGGAAGAACCGGAGGCATAAAGAGCGCATATACCAGTGAGTTCGTAATGCCGCTTTTGAACGGGCTCGATGAGCCTGCACCCCAGTCGCTGGCGGTCATGGCATTCAGTGCATCTTGGTTATTGCGTGCTGCGGTGGCCGTAACACCTATGGTTAGGTTGTCTGACAACTGGCGGTCCAAATTAAGTCGGATGCTGCTACGCTTGAAACCAGTGCCAATAACAAGACCTTTCTGGTCGGTAAAACTGCCCGATAGGGCGTAACGTGTACGATCATCACCACCACTAATAGAGATGTCATGCGTTTGTCGCGTACCGGTTTGCAGAACAGCATCTTGCCAGTCGGTATCAGTATCGGCAGCAATACCTTTGCCGGCACGCTCACTGTCGAATGTGCCCCATGCACCACTGTTGAATAATCCGTCGCGATCTATGGTGCGAAACTCTTTAGCATTGAGTAGCTTTAGCTTTTTGGCATTGATATCTATCCCCAGGGTGTATTGGTAATGTACCGTGTTCTTGCCTCTTTTTCCTTTCTTGGTGGTAACAAGTACCACACCGTTTGAACCACGGCTACCATAAATGGCTTTGGCCGACACGTCTTTGAGTACCTCAATGCTTTCTATATCTTGCGGGTTAATGCCTGCCAAAGGGTTAAGTTGTCCTTCAATGTTACCGGCTCCGGCGGTAGTGGCTCCTCGCTCACTGAAATGAATAAATCCGTCAATCACATAAAGGGGTTCGTTGCTGGCGTATACAGAGTTTCCTCCACGAATGCGGATGGTAGATCCTTCACCCGGCTGCCCTGAGTTTTGTGTAACCTGCACACCCGGTATGGCGCCTGCCAGCAGTCCGTCAACAGATAGAGTGGGTTGCTCAAGTACCGATTGGTGTACCGATGCCACCGAACCGGTAAGCTCTTTGCGACGCTGGGTGCCGTAGCCCACCACAACGACTTCGTTGAGCAGTTGGGCGTCTTCACTCAATAACACTTGAATACTTTTATTGGCTGATGATACAATCGCTTCTTTGCTGCGATAACCCACAAAACTAACTTGCAATGTAGCGGGAAGTTGTCCTTGAAGCTTGAATGAAAACTCACCATTGATGCCGGTGAGTGTGCCGTTTGTCGTGTTCTTTTCTACTAATGTGGCTCCTGTTATCGGTTCACCGGTTTTTTCATCTATAACATAGCCTTTGATCACAGACTGTGCATGTATAGCCCCAACGGTTGTGCCAGATAATAAGATAGTAATAAGAATAATCAAATGTTTCATTTTATAGGTATTTAAGTTTGTGAAATGACGGTGTGTTTTTATCTGCTAATTTTGATAATGCAAAGATAGAGGCTTGTTTTAGGCACTACAATACCGTTAATGAGTTATATTTAATACCTTTTTTATGGTATATTATTTAAATTTTTTAGTTTGAGTTTTACTTTTTATATAACAAAAAAGCAGCGAAACTGACCGGTTAAGGTGGGTTCGCTGCTTTTATTGTTTAAAATGTATCCTTTATTTTTTAAGGGTCTCAAAAATCTTCTTCATCCAGGGTTGTTCTTTGGGTTGATAAGAGAGTTCCTTTTTCAGTTCCTCTACCTTGGTTATGCGATGAGCGGAGAGCGGGTGTGTGCTCAGTATCTGGGGCATGAAACCCGATGATTCTTTCTGCAAATGCAGCAAGAGCTTGGTCATGCCATTGGGGTCAATGTGGTTGGCAATGAGCAGTTCCACAGCACCACGGTCGGCCTCGGTTTCAAACTCACGTGAGTAGGTGAGGCTGCTTAGTGTGTGCACGTTCTGGCTGATGACGCCCATGATGCCGTTC
>JBLIZM010000134.1:0-2355 GCA_048859855.1 Trichlorobacter sp. | reverse complement strand
GCAGTTATTTATCTTATCCCGTTCCTGACTATCAGCTGGGAAAGCTTTCTGACAACACTACCTGCCAATCTGGCGAGAATTAAACAGGCGCTGCTTGAATGGCAGAGTTCATTACCAACCTATTATGGATCAGAAGAACTCACCTGGCTTGTGAACACAGCCATCGGCAATGCCGACAAAGTAGTTCAAAAAGGCGGTACCTGGGCTTACGGATTCGCTACCGGGATTTTCTTTAATATGTTCAATCTCGTGTTGGCACCGATTCTGGTCTTCTTCATGCTCAACTATAAGCATAAGATTATGGAAGTATTCATCGTCTGGACTCCACTATCACGCCTCTCCCTGTTAACCCAGATTGGATACGAAATTGATTCTAGCATCGGTGGGTACCTGCGGGGCCAGATTATGGTTTCTCTGGTTGTTGCCAGCGTGACCGCACCAGCACTTCTCTTGCTTGGGATCCCCTATGCAATCCCCTGTGCTCTATTCGCCGGCATGGCCTCGATACTGCCGTTTATCGGAGTAGTCATCGCAATGCTTCCCGCCCTTCTTCTCACCTGGCTAACCTTTGGTAGCAGCATAATGCTGGCCAAGGTACTTGCCATCTTCTGTGTTATCTATTTCTTTGAAGGGTACCTGATTAAACCACTCGTTTTTAAAAAGTCTATGAGCCTTAATCCGCTCTTAACCATCATCATGGTCATGGCCTTTGGAGAGCTGATGGGATTCTGGGGAATTCTTCTGGCACTACCAATAACGGCTGCTTTAAAAATTGCCTCACAGCATTGGCTGCGGGGAGATTTTTCATTACAACGGGATGAACTATGAAACGCTACACACTTCCCCTTACGGGAATGTCCTGCGCCAACTGCGCAGCACGAATAGAAAGAGAGCTGGCAGCAACCGACGGAGTCGTCACTGCTACTGTTAACTTTGCTACTGCCCATCTAAGTGTCGAGCTCGATGAGCCACGCTATAGCCTTACTGACCTTGCTGAAAAAATCCGGATCCTCGGGTACGAGCTAACCATCCCCTCAAAAACCGGGGAACTAACTTTCGGCGTTACCGGCTTAAACTGTGCCTCCTGTGTCGCTCGGCTTGAAAAAGCCTTATTAGCGACACCGGGCGTGAGTACCGCTATCGTCAACCTCGCGGCCAACAGCGCCTTCGTCCGCTATAACCCGGAACAGCTCGATAGCGGGGCGATCTTCCGTATCGTCATTGATACCGGATATACCCCCATTGAAAAAGGTCAGACCGTGCAGGCAGAGCAGTCTGAACTACGAACACAGCAAAACTGGTTCATTTTCTCCTTGGTTCTGTCGATACCGTTAATGGCATCAATGTCAATGCATCACATTGTTGCTGTTGCCTGGCTCAATTTTGTACTGGCAACCGTCGTGCAGTTTACCGCAGGGCTGGCCTTTTATCGTGGAGCTTTCGCGGCACTCCGAAGCAAAAGCGGCAACATGGACCTGCTTGTGGCACTTGGGACCAGTGCTGCATGGGGATATTCAACCGCTTCACTGTTAGGACTTTTCGGTCCAGATCACCCTCTCTTTTTTGAAACATCTGCCTGGCTAATCACCTTTATCCGGCTGGGGAAATATCTCGAGGCACGGGCACGGGGTAAAGCCGGGGAAGCACTACGCTCGCTCCTCCATCTACAGGCCGACAGCGCCATGTTAGTCACGGAACAGGGTGAGCAGGAGGTCCCTGCCTCGGTGATACGGGTTGGTGACCGTGTTGCTGTTAGAGCCGGTGGCATTATCCCGGTCGATGGCATGGTGGTCAGTGGCTCATGTGCGGTTGATGAGTCAATGATTACCGGAGAATCAATACCAACCACCAAGCAGGTTGGCGATATGGTTACCGGTGCAACCATTAACCGTAACGGCAGTATCATTGTCGAGGCGACACGGATTGGTGAAGAGACCCTCCTGGCTCAGATAGTAACCATGGTGCGCGATGCCCAGGGAGATAAAGCGCCAATTCAGCGTTTTGCCGACGCAGTGTCAGCATGGTTTGTTCCAGCCGTCATCCTCTTGAGCGTCTCCACTTTTTTGCTGTGGTACCTACTGCTTTCCTCCACTTTTTTAACAGCATTCTCATTCGCGGTTGCCGTAATGGTCATCGCCTGCCCCTGCGCCATGGGGCTAGCAACCCCCACAGCAATCATGGTCGGCAGTGGCATTGCGCTACAACGGGGTATTCTAGTTAAAAAAGGCTCAGCCCTTGAATCTATTGCCGGCCTAAAAGCCTTGCTCCTTGACAAAACAGGAACTATCACAAAAGGAACACCGCAACTGGTTTCCCTGGTAAGCGCGCATGGTGTTGATCGTAACCAACTACTAC
>JBLIZM010000133.1:0-2339 GCA_048859855.1 Trichlorobacter sp. | reverse complement strand
CCGTTTCCGATCTCGGTATCAGCTGTGGTGTTATCAATGCGCGTTTTGTTAAGCCACTCGATAGTCAGATGATTCTTGCTGCAGCAGCGTACGGGCCGATTATCACGGTCGAGGAAAACGTTCTGCAGGGAGGGTTTGGCAGTGCCGTCCTCGAACTGCTGCACGACCAGGGGATGATCCGCCATCCGGTCAAGCGTCTTGGGATTGGGGATCGCTTCATTGAACAAGGCCCCCAGGACCAGCTGCGTCACGATGTCGGTATCGATCACGACGGCATCGTACAGGCTATCCAGTCCCTGGTTGGTCGTTAGGTTCCCGCTATGCGTCGTTTGATCGGTTTGCTTGTGCTTATTTGTCTTTCCCTTGTTGCGATGGGTACCGTCACACCCAGCCATGCCCAGTCACATCAGGTCGTGCTCTACGTTGCTGAATACTGCAGTCATTGCCGTCTGGCTGAGCAGTACCTACTCGAGCGTGGAGTCAAGGTTGAAATTCGTGACATAACCCAGTCAGCACGATTCCATCATGAATGGAAAGATAGCTACCATGGCGATATCGTACCGGTCCTGGTCCTCGATCAGGGACGTTTTGTGCTTGATGGTTTCGAGCGACACCAATACGACCATTTTTTAAAAAATCACCGGATCCCCACAAGGAACTGATATGTCTTCTGTACCAACGATTATTGATACCCATTGCCACATCTATTACCAAGAGTATCAGGCTGACTGGGACGCCATGATGGAACGGGCCAACGCTGCCGGTGTACGGGGGATGGTGGTGATCGGCACTGATGTTGCCTCGAGCCGTCAGGTTGTGGCGTTGGCTGAGAAACATCCAAACCTCTATGCAACGGTCGGGATTCACCCCCACGATGCTGCTGGGATAACTGACGATGACATTCAAACCCTCAAACAGCTGGCAGTTAGTAGTAAAAAAGTTGTCGCCATCGGCGAGATCGGTCTGGACTTTTATCGTGACCGCTCCCCTCGAGAAGATCAGCGCCGGGTGTTTAGCGCGCAGCTTGAGCTTGCCCGGGAGTGCAGTCTTCCGGTTGTTATTCATGACCGTGATGCCCACGAGGAAACCCTTGCGCTGATTAAACTGGCTGGTGTCACCAAAGGGGTTATGCACTGCTTCTCCGGAGATCTTTCCTTTGCCAAGCGCTGCATTGAGCAGGGACTCTACCTTTCAATCCCGGGTACCATTACCTATCCCAACAACACCACTCTGCACGACGTGGTGCGGTCTGTGCACCTTGAACACCTGTTGGTTGAAACTGATGCCCCGTATCTGACACCGGTCCCGCACCGGGGAAAACGAAATGAGCCATCCTACACCCGCATTACTGCCCAGGCGGTTGCTGACCTGAAAGGGGTAACACTGGATGATGTGGCGAGAACCACGACCATGAATGCCGGGCGTTTGTTCGGAATCGATGTCTGGGACAGCTCCACCAAACTGGCCTACCGGATTCGTAACTCCCTGTATCTCAATGTCACAAATCGCTGTTCAAATCATTGTACCTTTTGCCCGAAGTTCTATGACTTTACGGTCAAGGGACACAACCTGCTGTTGGATCATGAGCCGGGGTATGAAGAAATGCTGGCTGCGGTTGGGTCTCCCGAGGGGATTACCGAAATAGTCTTTTGCGGTTTTGGTGAGCCGTTAATCCGACTGTCACTCGTCAAGCAACTGGCGAAAACCCTCAAAGAGCGGGGTTACACCATCCGGATTAATACCGATGGCCAGGCAAATCTGGTTCATGGTCGCTCAATTTTGCCAGAACTGGCCGGACTGGTGGACCATATATCCGTCAGCCTGAATGCTGCGGACGCTGCTACCTATCAGGAGCTGTGTAACACCCCGTATGGCGCAGATGGCTATGCCGGAGTCTGCCAGTTTATTGCAGAAGCGACACGGTACATTCCAACGGTCACCGCCAGCGCGGTTACGGTACCCGGGGTTGACATTGAAGCCTGCCGGGCAATGGCTGAACGTCTTGGTGCCCAGTTTAGAATACGGGAATACGAGGATGTCGGATGACAAATCCCTACCAGGCCATCTATAACCAAGCGGTCAGCAGTGGCGACCCGCTGCCGTTCACCCTACCGGACTGGGTAGCGCTTGCCCCTTTTGAGCGATATCTTGGGATGGAAATCGACCATGCAGCCGATGGGACGGCGCGCCTGAGCATGCCGTTTATGGGGGCTCATTACCAGGGAACCGGATTAATGCATGGTGGCGCAGTGGTGTCTCTCGCCGATACGGCATTAGCCATGGCGATCAAAACCGTATTGCCACCGAACACCCCGTTTGTCACAAAGGATCTAGCACTG
>JBLIZM010000132.1:0-19193 GCA_048859855.1 Trichlorobacter sp. | reverse complement strand
GATTTCATCAGATTGAGCTAATTCGCCCCTACCGACAGTTTTTCTAGTCAAAAGTAAAAACCGATGGACATGCCGCCACCGATTGTCGGCGTGCTATCAGTCAATCCGGTCATCAGATACCCATCCCAAAACAGTCTACGAGACTGCATGAAGAGCCCCTTAAGCCTGACCTCTTGGCTGGCTTCTGCTCCGTCCGCTTTTGCGGATGCACCTTTCACCATCAACTGTGCCTTGAAGCGATCACCAAATGGCTGTTCAACACCGATCTGGTAATCAACATATGAACGACCGGGATAGGTTGCGGTCGAATTTTGCACATAGTACCCAGCATCAACAAAGAGCCTGACACCACTCAGGTCAGTTGACACTGACATACCCGGTCCTCCCTCGACGGTGCCGGTACCAAGACCTTGAGCATCATCTCCTGTCGGTAGCTTGACATAGCCATACAACAAACACTGCCTGACTAGACCGTTTCCTTCATATGCTGTCCAATCAAGCCGTGCGTTAATATCACCCAAACCGGTATTAGAGACGTCAGCCCGGGTTGTGGCGGTGGTAGTCGTGGTAGTGGTGGTCGTAATCGTGCCACGACGCCGGATCGCTGTACCACCACCAGTGACCACCATTGACTGGTCAGTCGTGGTATATAAACCGACCATCGGTGCTTCAAGACGGAGATACCAGTCGGGAGAGAGGTCCAATCCAATCTGCACCGGCACGGTAACAACCGTTGTAGAATGTGACCCCCCATAATCACCGCTACTAATCTCGACACCAAGTTTCATCGACGAGAGCCGGGTTTCCGTAAGCTCAGCAGCATACCCCACCGAACCTGTCATGAGTGTCGCTATTGCAGCTATCAAAAGAACCACACGTTGTCTAATCGTATACATGATATCCTCAATCACCGAGCTGAATCAGCGGCCTGAACGACTACGGCCTGCACCGCCAAAGCCTCCCCGCCCCGATACTGAGCGGCTCCCCCCTGACCATCCCGGTGTTCCATTTTCTTCACGTACAACCAATCGACTCCCCCCATGCTGAGTAATCCACTGTACCAGCACGAATCGGTTACCAGACCGGTCGCGGGCAACAGCCCCGCGGAGCTGAACCGTATCACCAACCTGCCAATGCAAGGTATCATGTTGGAGATACCAGCGAGGCCCCAGAACCACGGTATACCGTTCCGCTCCAACTTGTACGGTTAGTGAGACCGGATCAGCATACGCCTCCGGTACGGCCGTAACCCGTCCCGACAATGTCGTGACGGTATTACGGTCATAACCGCCTACCAGATCCAGACGTGCTGCTACTTCAGAACTACCGAACCCCCAAGCTGCCAACGCAGGTGACGGTGACAGCATCAGTAGTGCTAAGAGCATGCTGCTGATTATCGTGATGCCTGATCGCATACGTCTGGACCTTTGACTGCTGAATTATTGCGTTACTGTTGTTGTCGTTGTTGTCGTAGCATTTACCCCGGTACCATCCATGACGCCACGGCCATTACTCGGTCTGGTTGTGGAGCCATTCGCGGTTGTCCCGGTTGTGTTAAAGGTACCGTCACGGCGCTGTGATCCTTCAGGACGGGTCGTGGTGGACTGACTACCACCGTAACTGCTACCACCACCGCCTCCACCACGACCGCCACGGGCAAAAGCCTCACCATCAGCCAAAAGAGCCACCCCAAGAACTGCTACAGCAACCATCAGTGCATTACGTGTTTTCATACTGTTCTCCTTAGTGTGTGATATGCGGGATACCCCGCTACCCTAAATAGTACAGTATGCATGCCAACCAGGCTTTTTCCGCGTAACCTTATGTTTTTACTAAAAAAGGTTCTAAACAAACATTGATGACCCGAAGATTAGGTGCATACTTTGCACAAGTCACCTGCAGGAGCTGCACCGACTAGACGAGTCCATACTCCTTCAAGCGATATTGAAGTGTCCGCAATGAAATACCGAGGCGCTCGGCCGCCATCCGGCGATTATTTCCGCAGGAAGTCAAGACTTCAAGTATGCTTTCACGCTCGCGATTACGGAGAACCCCTCCACTATCAAGTGATTGCTCAGGCAGCTGTATCGGTAACGGAAAGCTACTAATCGGCCCTTTTGCCACTATCACGGAACGTTCAATGATATTTTGCAACTCACGGATATTACCTGGCCAGCGGTATCGCTGCAGTTGTTCTCGTGCAGAGGGTTCAACCGGTGGGACCGGTTTTCCCGTTACAGCGCATGCACGGGTCAAGAGCCAGTCAACCAGCAGGTCAAGCCCATCCAACCGCTCACGCAACGCAGGCAGCATAATAGGGAAAACCTGGAGTCGGTAATAAAGATCCTCGCGGAATTTTTTCTCCTTTACTAGTGCCGGCAAATCCTGATTGGTTGCTGCAACAATCCTAACATCGGCCTTCAGTACCCGGGTTCCTCCGACTCGTTCATAGACCCGCTCCTGAACAACCCGAAGGAGCTTTGCCTGTAATGACAGCGGCAGCTCACCTATTTCGTCAAGGAAGAGAGTCCCTCCTGAAGCAAGTTCAAACTTCCCCGGCCGTGATTGCAGAGCACCGGTAAAAGCACCCTTTTCATGGCCAAAGAGTTCACTTTCCAAGAGTTGATCTGGAATAGCCGCGCAATTGATAGCAACAAAGGGACCGGCATGGCGATCACTCCAGGCATGAATTGTCCGAGCCGCAAGCTCCTTCCCGGTTCCTGACTCACCGGAAATCAGCACCGTGGCAGGTGTGTTAGCGACCTGGCTCAGCAGCTCCCGCACAGGTGCCATAGCTGAACCGGAGAACAAAACCTGGTCTGGTGGTAACCCGTCAGCTTCGCGCTGCTGCATGACCCGGAGGGTGCGGGAATGTTGTTCATGCTTCAATGCTTTCGCAACAATCTGACGAACCTCATCCGGTGTTTTAAGCGGCTTCGTCAGAAAATCTTCAACCCCCTCCTTCATGGCGGCAACCGCCTCTTCAACCGTTCCAAAAGCGGTCAGGACAATAAACGGTGGTGCAATCCCCTGTTCCCGAGCCGCCCGATACACTTCAAGACCATTCATTTCAGGAAGGCGTAGATCAGACAAAACCAGATCACAGGCATGCCGTTGCAAGCACATTAATCCGGCCCGTCCGTTATCACGGGTTGTCACCCGGTACCCTTCCTGCTCAAGGATCTCCGCCAACAAGGCACAAAATGTGGGATCATCCTCGATAATCAAAATGTGTGCGCCACTACTCATTATCACTCCTTATGGGCCGGAACTCGCAGGGTCACCACTGCACCGGTCGGTTGCCGGTTCCCCAAGGCAATACTGCCTCCATACCCTTCAATAATAGTCCGGCAAAGCGGAAGTCCCAGTCCCGTGCCTGTCGCACTGGTGGTATAAAACGGATCAAATGCCCGTTTGAGTGTATCCGCTGCAAAACCGGTACCGGAATCTGCAATAGCTATTTCCCAGAAGCCATCATCAAACTTGGCTTCCACCCTGATTACCCCCTGCCGGTCACTAGCCCCAAGAGCATTCGTAAGCAGATTGAACAAAATTTGATTTAATCGCTCCGGATGACACTGCAACCAGACCGGCTGGGGGACACCACTCAGGTCGATGCGGGCCGACCCAGTCAATTTCCCACTCAAGAGTCCTTCCCATACGGCCTCAAGCTCGTGGCGTAACTCCGCATTTCCCTGTGGCTGTTCTTCCTGTCGAACGAAGTCCAACAGGTCACTAACCAACCGCTCAAGTCGTTGGGATTCACCAACAATTCTCTCTAAGTACCGCAGATGGCGGTCCTGCTCCAGTTGTTCTTCTAAAAGCTGTGCAAACCCCTTGATCCCCGCCAGTGGGGTTCTCACCTCATGTGCGAGGGTCGCAGCGAGCGTTCCCAAGGCAGCAAGCCGCTCCGTACGGGCTTCATCAACCCGACGAGCCAGCTCACGATGATAAAAACGCCATGAGACAATACCCAGCCCCCAAACGGCAATGATGAGTCCCCAAACCGTCAACACTTCTCCCTGGGCTCTGGCCTGCATCTGATCTGCCTGCCAGGTATGCAGCGCAATACGAATCACTAACTGTTTTCCAAGCGGGTGAATAACCTGCTGCAGCTCATAGACCCGTTCACCAGTCCCAAGGCGAACCTGTTGTTCAGTCATATGATTGTTATCAAAGACCGCCTGATAGCGTCGGTCATCAACCTGCTCACCAATCAGGGAATGATTACTATGAAACACCAGGCGACCGGTATGATCAATTAAGGAAAAATAGGCGACATCGGGGGTTTTTAAAAGATTCAGTTCTTGGGGGGAGAGGGTACGGCTTGAGACCTGCTCAACAAGACTGCCGAGCATCAGGGCATTGCCACGAAGCAGCTCGTCAGCCAGTGGTGCTACACGCTGATAGGATACAAAGGAGAAGGTAAGTACCGCAGCCGTTATAACGGCCGCGGCAGCAGGAATCCAGGATATCGTTCGTCTAATCGGCGGCACCAGTCGATACCGATCATCAAAGATCAAGGATCATGGCGTTTTCATCACAATCAGGAAACTTAGGGCACTTAATACAGTCACCCCACACTTTGTGTGGCAGTGTTGATTTATCAACGAGCACAAAGCCAAGGGTTGCAAAAAAGTCCGGCTTATACGTCAAGCAGAACAGCCGTTTCAGACCAAGCTCCCTTCCTTCCGCAATACAGGCATGTACCAGCTGACTACCGATTCCACGGCGGCCGGCATCTTCAACAACGGCTACAGAACGGACCTCAGCTAAGTCATCCCAAACGATATGCAGTGCCGCCGTGCCAAGGATCCGTCCGACATCATCGGTCACCACATAAAAATCACGGAGCGCTTCATACAGTTCGGACAAGGAACGGTTGAGCATATCACCTTTACCGGCATACAGACCGAGTAGCCGCTGTATCTCTTTGACATCGCTGATCTGAGCTTTTCTGAGCATCGCTGTCCTTTCGATCCTAGTGTTTCGCGGCACGTCCTAAGAGGCAGCTTCCGACCCACTGATTAGCAAATTGCAAAGCAATTCTACCACTGTTGTCACCTTTTTGACGGGACCAAAGAATTGCCTGTTTACGAGCTTCTTCATCCCAAAGGGAGTTTGCCCCCCGCTGGGCGCTTAGGCGGTCAACCCACTGGTGCGCCACTTCGAGAAATTGATCAAGGGAAAAGGGATGGAATCCAACCCAGAGACCGAATCGGCCAGAAAGAGAGATTTTCTCCTCAACCGCCTCACCATGGTGAATTTCATTATTAACCAGCATCGCCCCACGGTTATCACTCTCATACTCAGGCAACAGGTGACGACGGTTAGAGGTGATGTAGATCAGAGCGTTTTCAGGGGGAGCATAGACCGATCCATCGAGTGCGCTCTTTAGCATCTTATAGCTGGACTCTCCTACTTCAAACGAGACATCATCGGAGAAGATTAAGAAACGGTAGGGGACCCCCTTGATTTCATCAATCATCGCTGGCAGATGTATCAGGTCATCCTTGTCGACCTGAATAACCCGTAACCCCTCAGAGGCATAACGGTGAAGTAACGCCCGGACAAGGGTTGACTTACCGGTTCCCCGGGTTCCCCAGAGCAGCACATTATTAGAAGGGTATCCTGCCAGGAACTGTTGGGTGTTCTCCTCAACCGTCTTTTTTTGCTCATCAATACCCAAAAGATCATCAAGGTGGGAAGCTTCAATATCAGGGACCGGCTCCAAATAACCACTCGCACCACGACGACGCCAGTTCGCCGCATGAATTTCCTGCCAGTCAATCTTCGGCACCGGCTTTGGCAGCAACTCTTCAACGGAGCTTAAAACCCTACGTAGTTGTTCAATCATATCCTTATCGAAACCCAAAGACGGCATACAGACTTCCCTTTCTCTGTCTGTGGTCAAGCTGGCCCGATGGCCACCTGCACAGTAATCGGCGTTATCAGCATCTTAAGGACTTCAGGTGTTATACTCACCAGAAACCCACGCTTACCACCATTAATATAGAGCTGGTCAAGCTCCAAAATCGTCGATTCACAATAGACTGCAATAGAATGTTTCATACCAAACGGCGAGGTACCTCCGGTCAGGTATCCGGTGTGCTTCATTGCCCGCTCCGGTGTAGCGGCCGCAATTGAACGACACCCAATCTGCCGGGCCAGCTCTTTGGTGGAAACCTGACAATCACCATGCATCAGCACAATACACGGTGCTCCACTCTCATCTTCAAAAACCAGCGTTTTGACGACGTTATGCTCAGGGACACCCAGTTTACGGGACGAAGCAGCGGTACCACCACGCTCTTCATACTGGTACAAGTGAGTTCCAAACGGGACTTTTGCAGCACGTAACGCCCTGATTGCCGGCGTCACCGGCACACTATCCTTTGCCATATCCCCTCCGGATGCCTTGGCATTCCCGGCTGTTTCCTGCATGGATACATAGCATCTTTTCCCCTTACTGTCACGGTGGAAACCATTGGCCAACGTGCTTTTCTGTTTTCAACCTTTCCGGCTTCATGATACAAATATACGATAGTATTGACTCCCCTAGGTGAGGAGTAAGGAGCCACCATGACACCCTATTGTCCTATGACGACGCTACCTGCCGCTGCGGCCTACACCGGCGGTGATGTTTTGGTATTAATCGGAGAATTATTCGGCCGTGGATACGCCAATGGCCTAATCGAAGAAGCGAGCCGACTCGGCATGACCGTAATCGGTACTACTGTTGGTCGTCGTGACAGCGACAACACCCTGAGACCGCTCACCGCAGAAGAACTGTCAGAGGCAGAACAGATTCTCGGTGCCTCGATCATTAATATTCCTCTGGAAGCAGGTTTTGATTATGAGTCCGTTGCCGGTGCGCCCAGTTTTGCTGAACAGCTCAAGAAAGCAAAGCCGGACGAATGGCAGCAAATCGTCTGCGAGCCGACACAGATTGAGCAAGCCCGTCTACAGGGAACCGCTCGTTTTAAAGCTGGCTTAGCAGCCGTCATGGCTGAACTTACAACACGTGTTCCAGCCAACGCAAACATCGTCTTCGCCCACACCATGGCTGGTGGAATTCCCCGGGCGCGTTTCTTTATGCCGCTCCTCAATCGGGTTTTCAAGGGTAGCGGAGATAAGTATCTCCCTTCTGAACCGTTCTGGAACAGTCAGGTCGGTGCGCTCCTGAATGCCAGCTTCAACGAAGTAACGGCCGACACCTTTGCCTATCTGATTGAGGAATCAGCCCCCCTACGGGCACGTGCGGAAGCAGCTGGCGCAGCCATACGCTATACTGCGTACGGATATCACGGAACCGGCGTGCTCATTGACGGCAGCTACCGCTGGCAATCCTATACTCCCTATTTACAGGGGTACGCAAAGAAGCGGCTGGAAGAGCACGCCATTGCGGCCCGTAACGCAGGGATCGCTGCGACAGTCTACAACTGTCCAGAAATTCTTACCAACTCCAGCGCCCTGTTCCTTGGCGTTGAGCTATCCCTCTATCCCCTCCTGACTGCAGTCATGACAAGTGCAGCACCGGCCGCCCAACCCTTATATGACCGGATAGCAGCGCTACTGGCAGCACCAGCCTCGGTTGAGTCAATGCTCGATGCAGTAAACAGCTACCTCACCAATCCACTGATCAACCCGATTGCCTTTGAAGGGTGGCCCCAGCACTCCAGTGCTCCCCAGATGGAACTGATGCTGGCAACCTCCCAGCAACTGATGGCGATGCATGCGGATCAGAAACAACTGGTCTGCGCAGAGTTATCACGGCTTGTCTTTAGAACGACCGGACGCTTGATGATTCAGCATTCCTGGAGCGGCAGTGAGCCGGTTGTATGGCTCAATCATGACACCATCGCAACACTGGTCGCCAACCCGAACGGCGCCGATTTGCTTGACAACTAAGGGAGTGACCCCCATGCGTACTCATTTAACTGTCCTTACCATCGCCTGCACCGTATCTTTAACTCTGGCAGGATGTGCAACCACACCAAAGGGTGAGCCATCACCACAGCAATTGTATGCTGAAGGAGATAGTGCATTCCAAAAGAGTCGTTATGAGCTGGCAGTTGAAACCTGGAAAAAAGTCCGTGATACCTTTCCGGAACCTGAACTAGCTGCGAAAGCAGAAATCGGTATCGCCAATGCGTATTTCCTGAATAAGGACTACATTGAGGCTGGTGCTGCCTATGCCGAATTCCGCCGTTTACACCCGACCCATGACCTAGCCCAGTTCGCACTGTACCGGCAAGCTCAGTCTAGCTACGAACTGATCACCGGCATCGATACCGACCAGACACCAACCAAAAACGCTATGGCGCTATTTGAACAGTTTGTCCGTGACTACCCAACCTCACAGTATGCCGTGAAGTCCCAGGAAAAGATTGCCGACTGCCGGAATAAGCTGGCTGCCTATGAGGTATATGTCGGTAGTTTTTATCAGCGTACCGGGCACCCGGAAGCAGCCATTGGGCGGCTTGAAGGAGCATTGTCAAGCTATCCTGATTATCAGGGACATGATGAAACCCTTCTGCTGTTAGGCAAAGCCTATCGTGACACCAAGCAGCCGTCCCGGATGCAGTCTGTTGTTGGGCGTCTTGTTCGTGAATATCCTGCCAGTAAGTATCTGTCTGATGGCCGGGCACTGCTCGCAACCACACCATGACCAGCGAATTACTACTCTGGATACTTGGTGCCTACCTGATCGGTTCAATACCAACGGGTTATCTGTTAGGTAAGGCCTATGGAATTGACGTCCGTCAGGAGGGGAGTGGTAATATCGGAGCCACAAACCTGTATCGGACGGTTGGACGCAAGGTTGGAATCTATACCCTGATTGGCGACTGCCTAAAAGGTTTCCTCCCGGTCTTGGTCGCCAGTTACCTTGGGTACCAGGAAAACGTACAGGCGCTGATCGCTCTGGCAGCATTTTGCGGCCATGTTTTTTCGGTGTTTATGCGCTTTAAGGGAGGAAAAGGGGTCGCTACGGCACTGGGGGTTTTTCTGGCCCTTAACCCGATTGCCGTATTGGGTGCGTTGGTGGCGTTCGTTCTTTGTGTTGTCGTTTGGCGTTACATCTCTCTCGGGTCGATTGTTGCAGCTGCAGTTATGCCCGTGATGATATACCTACGCCCCCACGGAACACCGCTGCTGATTGCGACAGCATTGATTGCTGTCATTGTCATACTGAAGCACCACGCCAATATTTCACGGCTCGTTGCGGGAACTGAGTCAAAGTTCAAGGCATAAGCGGTGATTGCACGGTCTCGTGACCTGACATGACAAAGGGGAGTGCTGGTGCCAGCTCGGGAGATACCCGTTGGCAGAACTGTGCAACCAGACGGTAGGTAATTCCCCAGAGAACCGGTTTTCCTGGTAGCCTGAAGTCAATTGCCGGGACAGAGCGCCGAATACTCCCAAACCGTACCTCGCTCTGTTGGTGATACGCCGGATCCGTCAGGAGCTCGAGGGGAATCCAGAACAAATCCTGCACCTCTTCTGAAGCATGCGGTAGCAGCTCTAACTCAAACCCATAGACAAAGCAGGACACCCGTACCGGCAGGTTGGCACCAACGATATCCCCCAACCGTCCCAGATAGTGTCCATGACTCAGATCGACACCTATTTCCTCAAATGTTTCCCGCTCAGCGGTATGACGCAGGGAGTGATCGCTTTCTTCATAGCCGCCACCGGGGAAACCGATATTACCTGACCAGGGATCACCCGGAAATCGTGCCCGTTCGATAAACAAACACTCCGGCCCCCGCTCGCGACAACGAAGAATCATGGCAACTGCTGAAGGACGGCGTCCCTCTCCGCCCGGTGCTGCGTCCTCTAGCGGAATAACCGTACTGAGACGTTCACGTATCGTTGTATAATAGTCGTTTGACATATTGAAATCGTAACCTGTTTTGGGAACAATCGCAAGAGGACCTGCAATGCCGAAAGAATGCACCCACTGGATTATGGCGAACCGCATGATTGACCGTATTCCCCCCAGTAATCCAGTAGCATCACTGCTCGCAGAACATCGATTGTTCGTACTGGTTGGCGCAATACTGCCCGATACCCTTCTCCATGCGGTTATCGGTCCGAATCACGGTAATGCCCATGCAGCTGCCAGCAGGTTTCACTCTCCGGGCAGACATAGCTACCAAACGCTCCAGGCTATTCTCCAAAGTACCTCTCCTACTCCACAGGAATTGGCTTTACTGATCGGAATAGCCACCCATATTGAAACGGATATTGTGTTTCACCCCTGTATCGAGAGGCTTGCGGGGGGAAGCATTAGCGAGCACTACCGATTGGAGACCTTGCTTGACCAATGGATCTGCCAATCGTACCGACAAAAACCGGCATCGCTTTCATCACTCCTTAATCAGCAGATCACGGATACCGTAGCGGCACTCCTGCCATTATTGCAGCCAAGCACCCCCACCGTAACAAAACAGCAGGCCAAGATATATTTACAACTCCATGCACTCATTCAGAAAAGTTATGACCATCCCTTGGGACGAGGGATGGCGGCCGTGCTCTCTCGCTGCATACCGGCAATACGCCGGTATAAAAACCTCTGGTACCCGTCAGAGACTCCACAACACTGGCCATGGCCTGCCAACTGTGCCGGGTGCTCTGAAGTGACGTGTCTGCTCCCAGAAACCTGTATTATTCAGGTAGAAAGACGTCTTGACCGTTTAATGACAGCCATACAGGAAAAAGGGATAAAAGAAGCGTTTATGGAGCAACCGGGCGAAGACTTGATAACCGGACGGCTTCCTTAGTAATAGGTGCGGTCACGACTACGCCAATCAGGGGTCTCTAACTGGCCGGGCCGCCCTTCCTGACACCAGCGTACCAGCTCAAACCCCGCCAGCACCAAGACCCAGCTGACATAAATCCAGATCAATAAAAAGGGTAGTACCGAGAACGCTCCGTAGATACCGTTAAGTCTAGTAACGCCAAACTGAAACCGGAAGTACGCCCAATGGGCCAACTGCCAAATCGTACCGGCTATTACACCACCAAACAGAGCAGGACGAATTCTCACCCGTACTGATGGAAGCAGAAGGTAGGTTATGGTCATGACCAAAATACTACAACCAAGCGGGGTCAGACGAATAAGCAGTCCATTGCCTACTTGTTGAAGCATCCACTGGACCAATGATTGACTTTGAAACAGCGAGGTAAGCATCAAGGCGGTAATAAGGAGAAGTGGTACGATACCGATAAAGAGCAGATAGTCGAAACTGCGATGAATAAAGCTTCGTTCTTCTGTGACCTCCCAGGTGGCATTAAAGGCCCCACGCAGATTTTCGAGTACCGACAGAACCGAGACACAAACACCAACCAGACCAATGGTCCCCAGCGAACCGAGTTTGACCTTTTGAATATAGGTTAGGATTCTGGTGCCCAGTTCCTGAGAGTCACCTGCCAGTTGCTGAACAACCATCGGTGCAACCAACTGCTGTACACCGGCCAGCCGTAACCCAACAAAAACCAGAGCCAAAAGGGGAATCAGTCCTAGTGCTGTATCAAAGGACAGAGCCGAGGCGCGCAAGAAACCCTGATGACGTGAAAACCGCCCCCAGAACTCCCCAAGCAATACCAGACTATGGGCTACTCTGGAACCTGCCCGTCGCATACCAGCCCCCTCAGCGGCACTGCTGCCCGACGGCAGCGGGAAAGTGATTCGGTAATTACTTCGGCATATGCAGATTGATACGCCGGTGATGCCGCCAACCGTTCATCGTCGGGATGTACGATTACAGCTGCTTCAATAAGTATGGCAGGAACCGCACTGCTTTGCAACAGCTCGAGTCGCTCCCCGGCATAGAGCCCAGCCTGTGTGGAAAGAATAGGATACCCTTCGTGACGATGAGCATGGGCATGATACGTATTAAATATCATCCCATGTTGTAGCAGCCCATGCCCAATGAGTATTGCCAGAGGTTCAGCCCCTCCTCCTTGTCTAACGAACAGAGAAAAACCATTCGCTGCACGACTACAAAATCCGCCACCAGGCATTCGATTACCTGCCTCCGGCTGAACAGAGTCATGATGTAGGGAGAGCAAAAGATCCGCCTGGGCTGCCCGTTTGGCACGTTCACGGGGACGTAAGGGGCCGGGAACATCAGCCGTTGAGTGAACCTGATATCCGGCTGTCCGTAACCGCCTGATAACAACCTCGGCAAGTTTTTGATTAAATTGATATTCAGGGATCCCTGAACAGGAGGTCGCTCCCGGAGCATCGAGATGATGCCCCGGGTCAACCATAATGACCAATGGCGCTGCTGTCACAGCTCCAGGAGCCATGATGAAAACCAGCAATGCCAGGAAAAGGCTACAGCAGTGCTTTAACCGCATCCATTACAGCCGCATAATCTGGCTCAGTCGTTACTTCCGGGACCTGTTGGATATAGCGGATAATATTGTCAGCATCGACAACAAACACCGCCCGGGACAGCAACAGCAACCCTTCAATCATAACGCCATACTGCATGCCGACAGCACGCTCACGATAATCAGACAACGTGACAACCCGATCAATCCCAGCAGCTGCACACCAACGCTTCTGTGCAAACGGAAGATCCATGCTGACCGTCAGCAAAACTACGTTCTCCGGTAGTGTAGCAACCTCTTGATTAAAGCGACGCGTTTCAGCGTCACAAACCGGTGTGTCCAGTGACGGAACCGTACTGATGATTTTAATTGAGCCCGGATAGCTACCTGCCATCGAGACAACACCAAGAGCGTTATCAACGGCCATGGCGTCAGGAGCAACGTCGCCAATAGACAACCGGGGACCAAGCAGCGTTACCGGATTCCCTTTAAACAATACTGTTTCTTGCATTTTCATTATTACTACCTCCAGATAAGTAGTGAACATTGACCTAGGTCAACGTCATAAGGGCACTGCCATAGTAAGGTCACGGTAGCTGATACACGATTATGGAGGGTACCATGACCACGACAAATACAGACTATATCGGACGTTCACTCGCCATCAGCCAACTGGTGAGTTACCAGGATGGTGCCGTAATAAGCCGTACCCTGGTTGACAAAGGGATCGGCACCATCACTCTTTTTTCCTTTGCCCAAGGGCAAGGGCTTTCTGAACATACCGCCCCTTTTGATGCGGTAGTTCAGGTCCTTGACGGCACTGCGATTGTAACCATCGACGGCACAGCACATACGGTTGCTACAGGAGAAATGATCATCATGCCGGCCCATCACCCCCATGCCCTAACCGGAGACGGACCATTCAAGATGCTCCTAACGATGATTCGCGTGCCGGTTGATGCTCCAAACGCCTAACGTACTAGCTTGGACAGTTTCTTAAACGGTTCGCTACCAGCAACTCGCAGCCACTGAAACAGGACTGACTCCGTACAGGTCATAACCACGCCGGCCTGTTGCATAGCAGTCATAGCAGTCTGCCGGTTATTTGCTGAGCGGCTGATAACAGCATCGCTAACCAGGTGTACCACAAAGCCGGCGTCTCGCAACTCCAACGCAGTCTGTAGCACACAGACATGGGTTTCCATACCGGTTAGAATAATCTGACGTCGACCACTGGCGGCTATCTGCGCCATAAACTCTTTACAGCCACAGCAGGAGAACGACATTTTCTCATGGCGTGGCGCCTCGGCCAGCTTTTCTGCCAAAGCAGGCAGTGTTTCTCCCAGCCCTTTGACATACTGCTCGGTCACCGCCACCGGTATTCCCAGCTCTGTAGCAGATTCGATTAAAATACCGGTCTGCCTAACCAAATGCTCAAGCGCATCCTGATCCATCGCTGAGCAGAGACGTTCCTGCACGTCAACCACAACCAACAATGAATCCTCGGCAGACAAAAAGAACGTATCCAGACATTCACCCATAGCAGTTCTCCTTAGGTACGACTGAGTATATGCAGAATCCATCAATTATATTCTTGAATCAGCACAAACGGATGAACAACCACCATCTGGAAGGAAAGGTGGTCTTGTCCCGCCCAGAGAGCCACCTGCTGTTCATCGGGCCGAGCCAAACAATGTGATGCGAGCCAACTACTCACTGCCGCTGAATCATCACAGGCCACCCGTTCTGCCACCGTGATCAAATCAAGCATCGGATCGACCAGAAAAACAGCCCCCCGCTCATGGTGCGGCTTAAGCCACTCCCAGCGGGCTTGGTCAAGCTGCCCCGCCAATCGCTCACGAATTGTTTCCTCCATGATCCCTCCCGCGCGGTATTATGTCGCACTTTCTATTACCATACCTGCCACCCATGCTGCACGTTATTTTACTGGACGGCACCGGTCAAAAACCATAGAGTATCAACGTAATCTTTACGCAACTGAACCATGAGAAAGGTAGTGAGTATGAGTACTGTAGCTAAAGGAAGTCGCGTACGTATTAATCTGGTTGGAACCCTTGAAGACGGAACCGTCTTCGATTCAACCCTCGAATTCCCCGATAATTGTACCGATGGAAGCTGTGATGATTATGAGGAGGATGAGGCTGGACCGGTGGAACTCATTGTTGGAGAAGGGGCCCTGTTTGATGCCATTGAAGAGGCCTTGATCGGCATGGCTCCGGGTCAGAAGAGTACCATCACCATCCCTGCCGTTGAAGCCTATGGCGAGTATGACGAAGAGGCGGTCTTCACCGTTGAGCGTTCATCGCTGCCAGCTGACATCACTCCTGAACCGGGTGATCAACTGACCATTTATGACGAAGAGGATGAAGAGGATCCTGGGCTGGATGTTACGGTTGTCGAAATCAGCGATGACAGCATCACCCTTGATGCCAACCACCCTCTTGCCGGCGAAGACCTGCAGTACGAGATTGAACTGGTGGAAGTACTGGCCTAATTATTTCCACGGGGGTTGTTTTTAGGAACAGCCCCCGTGGGGAAGTAAAAAAGCCGCATGATTCGAACCAAACCGGGGTGGATCTCTCCGAACAATTGCCGCTACTTCAGGTATCCGTGTCAACTCCTGCCGTAGAAACCGCCTGATATCACCACGCCCCCACTCCGCTGGATGTTGAAAGCCGGTGTAAAGTGACAAATCTCCATCATAAAAGCGTCCTGTTTGATGCAGTGCTGCATCCTCCCCAAATACCGGCATATTAAAAATAGCCAGGTTGAGAAAGCTAATTTCATGATGATGCAGGCGTATAAACTCCTTTGTCACTCCGGCCGCCTCGCGGTTCTCAGCCGGTGTTCCAAACAAAAAGTATCCATACACTCCAATACCTGCCGCAGCAAGCGATGATAAAACCCGAGCCGCCCTACCGGTGCCTGTCCCCTTCTGTAATGCCTGGAGTACTTGATCATCACCAGACTCGATACCAAGCTTAACCATTAAGCAGCCAGACCGTTTCAGTGCACGACAAAAGCCAGGATCTTCCAGTTCCTCTGAAAATCGGACAAAGCCATAGAAGGGAGCACCAAGCGGTTCGGCAGCCAGACTCTGTAGTAACGCAGGACTCAGTGCGTTATCCAACAGATGGACCAATGCCGGGCGATGAGTGGCAATCAGCTGGGTAAGCTCCGCCCGGACCTGACGAATTGGCCGCTGGCGGTAGGGTGTTCTTTCTGCACGCTCAGGACAGAAAGAACATTGATTCCACCAGCACCCAGATGAACAGGCGTAGGGGAGAATAAAGCCTGGAGAGAGATAGCGTGGATCTGGTGCGGGGTGGCTCGCTAACGGATCAGGAGGCGTTGCCGCAAGCGACAATCCAAGCAGCTGACAGATTTCCTGCTCACCCGGACCACGTACCATTTTGTTAATAAGGTCTCGAAACGGCATATCCCATCCAGGATACTGCTGCCATGAGGTAATCAGCCCCCCGCCGAGATAAATCGGCAGGTCAGGACGTAATCGCCGTATTTGACCAATCAGACCGAAGGTTATCAGTGCCTGACTGAGAAAGGTTAACGAAATCCCAACTGCTGTAGCATTGGCAAGTCTCTGGGGAAGGGTTTCAGAAAAATACCGATAGAAACAGCTGAGCTCTGGGGTCTCACTCATGGTACGCAAGTCTGCAGAACGGACCGGTACCAACTGATCATGTCGACAATCAGCAAGCCCCAGGCGAAACCCATATGGTTTCCCCTGGCATGCCAACAGATGGTCGAGGTCAGAAACGGCATTCCGATAATGGGAAGCATCACCATGGTAGTGTTGCGGGTCACGGAGAATGGCAAGCGAACGGCTACGATTGCGAAAAGCGCGCGCAGCCCATGTCCCGTTATCTGGTGGAGGTTGTTCGAATAGCCAGAGCTGTCCCTCAAGGTTGGCGTCCCAAATTGACACCGAATGCCCCTGTTGACGTAACACACCGGCAAGGCGGTGGATGCCTGCTGGAGCCTCGCACCCCTTCGTTAGTGGTGGATAGATTAACAGCATACCGGTTGTCGCGGTACCCGCCCAGGTTCAACCAGTAGCCCCTCTTCGTAGGCAAAGCGTAAGAACTCGAGCGTCTCCTGGGGATCAAGCCCAAGTTGTCCCCCCAGTACTTCACCCGTTGTCTTGCCATTCATCCGTTCCAGCAGCTGATAGTAGGGGAGTATCAATGACTCGGTCATGACCGCCCCGCGTGCGGGGTAAATGGCTGCATATGAGCCAACCGGCTTAAGCGTACGGGCAATCCAGCGCGGATCCGGCTCCCCACTGTCCAGCACGTCAAGAATCTCATAGTTGAAAGATACGAGCGTCACTGATGACGGTCGGATTAATTGCATGGTGAGCAATTGCTTCCCCTTAAGAACACGCTCATCACCAGCAGGCGGGACAACGGCCATAAGTGCAACACCATACGCATAGTGGTAATCCGCACAATCAAGAGCCGCAGCAGCCTGCGCATGTCTCGTCCCAAACTGCTCCGACAAGAACGTACGCTGAAGCTGCCAGATAGCCTCATCACTCAAAACCGACTCATCGGGTACCGCTGTGAAGCGCTGTTCAAGAAAATCTGCAAATCGTTCAATCAGCTCAACCGGTTTACAGCTCAGTGCACGACAAACACCGTTAAACCAGGCCACGGCCTTGCCACGACTGTAGAAAATATCGGTCCCCCGGGCAAGACGTCCGGCACGTTCGAGATCCTCTGCCGAAAAGCTCGGAGTAGACAGGAGTGTATAGGGGGCATGATTCAGGGCCTGCATCCCCAGCTCCGGTGCGCGATACCATAGTTTTGTTCCGGGAAGTACCGACAGGATGAAGATATCCAGGTGATTTGGATAGAGTGACAGCGCGAAGTCCAACCCAGCGGTAAAGCGTTCAAGAGTATCATTGGGCAGCCCATAGATTAGGTCAAACCCGAAGGTCGCCCCCGAATCATTCAGCAGCATTACTTTACGTCGGAACGACTCTGGATCAAAGGGACGACCAACGCCACCTGCCACCTGCGGATCAGCACTTTGCAGCCCAATCTGCAACGAGCAGGTCAACTGAGCAAAAAGGTTCGCCTGCTCTCGGTCAAGCAATTCGTGGCGTACTTCAAAATGGAAGTGGACATCGCTCGCTTCACGTTCAATCAGACGCAACAACGTGGTGGCCCGCTTCTTGTCCGTATTGAATGTTGAATCAAGCGCAAAAATTTGTGAGGCACCATGTTCCACGAAATAGCTGAGCTCCTGCTCAAGCCTATCAAGTGGATATCGCCTGACACTCCGATCACCCATGCCATCATAGCAAAACTCACAGGCAAACGGACACCCCCGTGAAAGTTGCCAAACCATCCCCTGATCAATATAGCGGTCAAGTAATCCCATCAAATACGGAGAGGGGAGTGCATCAAGGCTCGGCATCTGCGGACGAGGCAGCAGGACCATTTCCCCCGCTCCCTTGGTAGCCGTTCCTGCAATCCCGACAAGTGACTGCTGTTCAAAAATCCGCTGACAGATTTCTGCCATCGTGAGTTCTCCCTCACCGACCACCACCAGGTCAAAAGGGGCTTCATTCAACAAACGCTCGGGATCAGCGGTAGCCTCAGGACCACCAGCCATAATAATCAGGTCCGGCAGGCGCTGTTTCAACTGATTGCTTAGACTGATAACCCGATCATGGTTCCAAATATACACCGGGAAACCAACTGCCGTTACTTGACTCGCCACCAGCTCTTCAAGGATGGCTTCGATTGATATATCAGGAAAGTAGTCCGGCATACTGACCAGCAGACCAGCAGACTGAAAAGACGGCCGTGTATCAAGATACGATTTGATACAGGCAGCCGCCAGCGGTACAGACTGCGCCGATGGAGCAGCATGCAGGGTAACGAGTGATAAATGCATAAAAAACCCGCTTCTAAACTACTGATGCTGTTTCAACGCTACATAGCGATAACAAGGCATCCAGCATGGCCGTACACGGCATAGCCACCCCTGCATCAGTTCCTGCCTGCAGGGGGAGACTAACAATTGCCCGTTGCTCAAGGGGACGCCCCTCTTCACGGTCAATCAGCATCGACGGGCGATACGGCCCCATCCCCAAGGTAAAATCAATCATAGCATCAACATAGCTTTCGGCTATTGGACTGCTCAGTGCCTGCGCATTAGCAGCCGCAACAACCTCTGTCATAATGGTACGAACCAGTCGCTGCAACGACGATGTAGCCAGCAACCGGTCGACAGCCTGTCCGGTTACGGCTGACAAGCCGTTAAAGGGGATATTCCAGACTAGTTTTTCCCAACGGGTGCGTAACAGATCAGTGGTTACGTGAGCTTGAATTCCCGCGGCGCGAAACATCTCTGCGATGTCATCAGCAGCCCCTCCGTGACGATCTCCCTGATACCAGCCAAGAGTTACCCGACCTGCTCCGAGATGATGCACAACGCCAGGCACCCCTCGATTAGAGCAGAGAAACGCAACACCACCGAGGCAGCGCTGGGCTCCAAACCGTTCCGCCAGAGCAGACTCGTTGCCAAGCCCGTTTTGAAGGGTTAGGACGAGGGTATTCGGTGCAAGTAACGGGGTAATCAGTGATGAAAGTGCCCCGTTGTCAAAACTCTTAAGTGCCACCAGCACCAAATCGACCGGGCCGATCATTTCGGAATGGCGGTAGACATTAACCGTATCGAGCCGAAAGTCGCCATCAACTGAATTGCCGGTTAATCCACTCGTTGCAAGAACCTGATAGTCACGTCGCGCCAGAAAATGGACCGCAACACCGGCCTGCTGCAGGCGAGCACCGTAG
>JBLIZM010000131.1:0-3393 GCA_048859855.1 Trichlorobacter sp. | reverse complement strand
CCTGTTGAACTTCCTTAATCTCAGGGATCTGCTCCTTAATGGCGCTTTCAATCCCCATTTTCAGGGTCATGGTTGACATGGGGCATGATCCACATGCTCCCTGAAGCTTAACTTTGACAATGCCGTCATCGGTAACTTCGATAAGCTCAACATCACCGCCGTCGCGCTGAAGGAATGGGCGAACCTGGTCGAGTACTTCCTGAACTTTTGCAATCATTACGAAATCTCCTTTATCTGTGTGATGGTCTGTATGTCTGACCGATTAGGTATCGGTTATAACCGATAGTTCTTGTATAAATGGTTCTTGACTAAAATGCATTAGTTTTATGTGAGTGCGCCGATAAGTGCTGCCCCGAGTATCAGTAACATCGGAGAAATCTTCGTTGTTCGGAATAAGGTGAAACCCGCCAACCCAATTCCCCATTCCCAGAGTTGGGTTATGTCGCTGCCGATAGTGAAGGCTGCAGCGGCAATCAGTCCGACAACGGCTGGGAGTATCGCATTAAGCGCGTCACTTAAAAGATCAATCTGACGTAGGCGTTCATAATAGCGCCCCACCAGTAACATAAATATGACGCAAGGCAAAAAAATACAGATAGTAGCAAGCGTTCCCCCCCAGACTCCACCGATTCTCACTCCGGTAAAGGTTGCTAGCATGGCAAGTGGTCCAGGGGTTAATTGAGAGATGGCAAGCCCATCGATGAATTCCCGTTGGGTAAGCCAGCCGTAATGGTGTACGAGGGTTTCTTGCAGTAGTGGTATCAGAACATACCCACCGCCAAAAAAAATCAGACCAATTCGTAAATAGAGTAATGCAAGCGTTATCATCTAGCGCCCCCGTTGATACACGGCGTAGGCGAGAGCCCAGATGGCGGCTCCAAGAAGCACAAGAGAAATCGGGGCCTTAGCGATAGCAACGAGTAGGCATGCTGCAACCGCAACCACCATGGTTGTCAGGTCTTTGATCTGTTTTCGTCCCATATCGAGTACGACGGAACAAATAAGTGCTACAATGACCGGGTTCGTGGCGTGCAGTGCCTTCTTGAGGAGATCGAGATGACGAAATT
The DNA here is from genome assembly GCA_048859855.1 of Trichlorobacter sp. Classification (GTDB taxonomy): domain Bacteria; phylum Desulfobacterota; class Desulfuromonadia; order Geobacterales; family Pseudopelobacteraceae; genus Trichlorobacter. The sequence goes on along the minus strand of JBLIZM010000131.1, from coordinate 2,326 downwards.
GTAAATATGCCCAGGCAAGTCCGGTGACAATTGCGAAGGAGGGGATCAAAAAGCAGATGGCGGCAAGGATGCCTCCCATGACCCCGCGTAAACGATAGCCGACAAAGGTGCAGGTGTTTAGTGAAAAGGGGCCGATAATCTGTCCGAAGGCAAGTCCGTGTAAAAACTCTTCCGGCTTGATCCATTGCTTTTCATGAACAACCACCCGTTCAGTCAGGGCAACAATAGCCATTCCGCCGCCAAATGCTGTCAGACCGATTTTAAGGAATGTCAGGCAGAGTTCGCGGAGTGAAATCGGTGCAGCCTGGCTCACAACGAGGTATACAGCGCAACAACAGCGTGAGCTGCAATTCCTTCCTGGCGTCCAGAGAACCCAAGTCCCTCTTCTGTTGTTGCCTTTACACTGATTGAGCCAATGGGTGTTTGGCAGATAGCAGCAATAGCTGCACGCATACTTTCGATGTGGGGTGCTAGTTTTGGTTGTTGGGCGATGATCGTGGTATCAAGATTTCCAACACGGTATCCCGTTGTTGTCGCAAGGGAGATGACCTCACGTAACAGGAGTCGTGAGTCAGCACCCTTATAAGCAGGATCAGAGTCTGGAAAATGTTTTCCGATATCACCGAGTGCTAATGCACCAAGGATTGCATCGGCTATTGCATGGAGAAGAACATCAGCGTCTGAATGGCCAAGTAATCCTTTATCCCAGGGGATATTCACTCCCCCGATAATCAATGGTCTACCTTCGACGAGGCGGTGTACGTCATAGCCGTGTCCGATTCGGATCATTTTTGTGCCTCCAAGAGATCGGTTAATCGAGTATCAAGTAGATGGCGAGGCTGTATGTTACCGAGTGCCGCCAAGAGACTCTCCTTGATATGGGGAATATCAGCTGAGAGATCATGAATCAGGCGTTTCATTTTCTGGCGTTGCTGGTCGGGCCCTGCCATAGGGCATTCACAGCCGCCCGTCTTCAAATGAGCCTGTCGAGCTGCTTCAATAATATGCGCTTCGCTAACGTATACCAGTGGTCGAATAACAGTAATGTCCCCTGTGTCACAGAGGGTCTTTGCAGCCATCGCTTTAATTGTGCCGATAAAAAACTGATTAAGCAAGAGTGTCTCAATGAAGTCATCCTGGTGATGCCCGAGAGCAAGGATGTTGCAGTGAAGACGACGAGCCGCCCCATAGAGCGCGCCACGTTTGAGCCGGGCACAGAAAGAACAGTACGAAGAGTCTGGGCGTCGGTGTTCCTCAATGACCGAGGCTGAATCAGTTCGCTCCACCACCAGCTCAAGGCCGCATTGGGCAAGCGCTTCACGGGCCGTTGCTTCTGCTCTTTCCTGACCAAAACCCATGTCAATCATGATTGGAACAAGGTCATATTGAATTGGGGCATGGTGGCGCAGGACGCTGAGAATACGAGCTAATATGACGGAGTCCTTGCCCCCGGAGACAGCGATAGCGATCCGGTCTCCGGCTTGAATCAGGTTGAAGTCCGCAATGGCTCGACCAACACCATGACGTAGTTTCCGCTGGAGTGTTGGATCTATGGCTGTAAAGTCAATCACGTGCTAGGCAGGAATGCGGTCAAGGAATGATCGGATGAGTGGGGTAAACGCTTCATGCTCCAACAGGAAGGCGTCATGGCCATAGGATGAGGATATGAGATGATACTCAACCGATTTGCCAAGATCTTCCAAGGCGGTAACTAACGACTCGGTCTGAGCTGGTGGATAAAGCCAGTCTGAGCTGAACGCAAAGAGCTGTACCGGGACCCGAATGGACTGGAGCGCTTCGCTGATAGAATCATAGCCGAGGCTGATATCGTAGAGATCCAAGGCTTTGGCAAGGTACAAAAAAGAGTTTGCGTCAAAGCGTCCGACGAAGTTGTAGCCGTTGTAACTTAGGTAGCGCTCTACCTCAAACTGGCCGAAAAAATCGAAGTAGCCATCTTTTGATGAGAATCGGCGGTCGAACTTGCCCCGCATCGACTCGTCAGATAAGAAAGTAATATGCCCAATCCCCCGTGCCAAGGCGAGTCCGTCCTTTGGATTGTGCTTGTATTCCCCTTTTTTCCAGGCAGGATCATTGTAAATAGCCCAGCGGGCAATAGCGTTCATTGCAATTGCTTGTGGTGAGGGGGCTGGCGTTGTTGCCAGAGCGATAACCGATGCAACGCGGTCAGGATATTGGGTCGCCCATTCAAGCGCCTGCATCCCTCCCATGCTTCCCCCCATGACGGTTAACAGACGATCAATGCCTAAATGGTCAATTAAAAGGCGTTGTGCCTGTACCATGTCGCGGATGGTAACAACCGGGAAAG
>JBLIZM010000130.1:0-4680 GCA_048859855.1 Trichlorobacter sp. | reverse complement strand
CATACGGTCATCGCGAGCAGTCCGGAGCTGTATCAGCCCTGCATCAAGCTTGAATTCTTTCATAAGTAATTGGAGCAACTCATCCATGATGGTCTGGAGATCAAGGGTGCGGTTGATAATCTCCGATGCTTTAAATCGGACATACAGGGTCTCACGGCTCTGGTTTAGTGAGTCCCTGACCGTGCTGAAAATGTCATAGACTGACTCCATTCTGCTTCCCATATCCGACAGGTAGCTATCCATAATGGCCCCAGCCGCGGCTGCTCCAACAGACCCGGCGAGGGTGCGTTCAACAAAGCGCTTCATCGCCGGGAGCTCGAACTCCGGAACTGTGGTATTTGAGCTGATGTTTCGCTCACGTAAATACGCCGTCATTGTTAGATCGGCTTCCTGCTGGCCGATAAATTTACTCATGAGGCTGATAAATTGCGGAATGGTGACCGGTTTTGAGAGACGTTTTGCTAAGGTTTTCTCTTGGCGGTCGTCCGATTCGTATCTGCTGATAATCTTGCGGACTTGCTCCTTCTCTGCTTCACTTTGCTGAAAGAGAAGGGAACAGATTAAATAGGCTCCGATGTTTAAGGCCATACTCCAGAACAGCGCATGACTCCACATGTCCATCCCCGACAATCCGAATAGGGCTACCGGACTCAATATCGGATGGTGGAGTAATGCCTGTATAAAAGAAGGCGCTGCTTCACGAGGCTCGAACAGGGAGGGGAGGAAAAGACAATATCCCCAAATGATAAAACCAAGAGCCATCCCAATCAAGGCGCCGGTTCGGTTTCCTTTGTGCCAATAGAGACCGCCGAGTAGGGACGGTAGAAACTGCATTGCCGCTAGGAACGATATCAACCCCATGTTCACCAGCATGAATGAGTCACCAACGGCTTGGTAGTAGAGGTACCCGAGAATAACCACAAAGGCGATAGCTACCTGACGCAGATGTAACAGAAGCCGAGAGAACCACGGTTTTCCCATGAAGCGTACTACAAATGGCATGAAAAGATTGTTTATGAGCATGGAGGAGAGGGCGACTGACTCCACCATGACCATGCCGGCCGCAGCAGAAAGTCCCCCGATAAACGCTATAAGTGCAATGACCGGATGATTGGTTAGTAATGGTAGGCTGACCACAAAATAATCTGCCCCTTGGTTCGTGCCGGTTAACAGTATGCCGCCTAAGGCAATCGGCATAATGAACAAGTTAATCACAAACATATAGGTTGGAAATAACCACATCGCCTTACTGATATGGCGAATGTCGGTGTTCTCGACGACCAATACATGGAATTGCCGTGGAAGCAGTAAGATAGCCCCCATGGACAGGAACAGCATGGTTGATGATGGGATGACATCACCATAGGCACTGATGTCGAAGGTAAATAGCTGGTCGAACAGTTGGGGATAGCGATTTTCAAACAGACTGAGGATATTGCTAAACCCGTCATGGAGATACCAGGTAACAAAAATGCCAACAGTCAAAAGACTCAGAAGCTTAACAATCGACTCAAACGCTACGGCAGCAATCAACCCGTCGTGCTGTTCCGAGGTCGAGCGCTTACGAGCACCGAACATAATGCCAAAGATAATCAAGACAATGGTCAAAGCTAGGGCTGGAGTGCTTTTCAATGAAGTGTGCTGGACCGTCCCATCGGTAACAATCCGGGTAATGCCACTCAGCATTTCAAAAGTGACGGCTACGGCCTTTATCTGGAGGGCGATATACGGCATGATCCCGACTACCGCAATGATGGTCACCAGTGCTCCAAGTAGCTGGGAGTTGCCGTACCTGAGGCTGATGAGATCGGCAATAGATGAAATATTATTCACTTTGCTGATCCGTATGATCCGCTTGAGAACAAAAAACCAAGAAAAGGCAACGAGCGTTGGTCCTAAATAAATCGTTAGAAAATCAATTCCTGTTGTCGCGGCCTTTCCGACGCTGCCATAGAATGTCCAAGAGGTACAATATACTGCGATTGAAAGGCTATAAACATAGGGATTTGCGATGATGCTCCGTTTTTGCTGAGAACGACGACGGGCATACCAAGCAATCGCGAATACCAATAGGATATACCCGATGACAAACGATGACATCAGTGCTACGTGCGGTGTCATGTTGGTTCGTCCTCATCATGCGACTGCTCATGATGTTCCTGATCTACTGCGGATACAAACAGGTAGATTACCCCGATTGAAGCTGCCCAACCGATGGTGAAATACAGATATAAAAGAGGAAAGCCGAATAGCGTTGTAGAGCGGTTAAAAATATTCAAAAACGGGAAATTAAGCATCACAACCCCGAGTATAAAGAAGATTACCCAAGACTCTTTGAGTTGCAACCGTTTCAGTAGCTGTCGCTCGGTGGTTCGCCACATGGGGGTGGCCTCCGTCATGCTAAAATCCATCTTTGTTAGTGTAGCGTGAAGTATGCTAGTTGGCAACCAAATGCGCACGCTGCAATCAGAGTATTCATACACCTATTCGTTACACGTTTGTCGCTTGCTTTTGTAACTTAAAAGCGTATCATATACCAATTACACATCTCTTCTTGGTGGTTTACCGTATGATTCGTTGGTTGTCACTGCTCGTGGGCATATTGTTTTTATCTGGGTGTTCTACCCTCAACGCTCCCCCATCATCTCCGTTGTCGACGGCTGAATCAAGTTCTTCGCTTGCAATATCGCTCTATGCCCAGGCGCGCCTTGCGTGGAATGACGGTGACGCTGAGAAAACATTGGCGCTCAGTCGCCAGGCGCTGGCAGTTGATCCGAGGTCGGTCCACGCCCTTGAACTGCAGGCAGAGGCACTTTTGAAGCAAGGGCAGGTTTCAGAGGCGTTACAAGCGATTAACCGATCCATAGAAATAGCCCCTGATTTTAGGCCTCCGTATCTGTTGGGTGGATCAGTGATGCTGTCACTTGGTAAAACCAAGGAGGCGGTCGGGTATCTCAGGCAAGCGGTTCGTCTTGATCCGGCTAATGAAGAAGGGGTACTTCAGCTCGTAACATCTCTTTTGCAACTGTTCGAGTATGAAGAGGCAGTTTCCAGTCTTAAGCAGTTGATAGCCCAGCGCCCGGAATCAGCGCTCGGGAACTACTATCTTGGTAAGGTGTATAGCCAGATGAAGCTTTTTAAAGAGTCAATCGGCTATTACCAACGGGCACTCGAGATTAAACCCGACTTTATACAGGCTGCCATCGACATGGCGATTTCCCTTGAAGTGTCTGGTGATATCGATCGGGCGATTACAACCTACAAGTCAGTTTTAAATGAAACAGATAACCGGACACCGATAATTAATCATTTAATTCAGCTCTATATTCAAAACAGACGCTACGATGAGGCATTGGTTTATTTAAAGAAGCTCTCGGAGATGGGGCTTGCTACTGCTGAAAGTAATCGTAAGATCGGTTTGATCTATCTTGAACTTGAGCGATACGATGAAGCGATTACGGTTTTTAATCAGATGCTTGCCCAGGACCCTGATGCACACCAGATTAGATTATATCTTGGTAGTGCCTATGAAGAAAAAGGGGATATTACCAAGGCGTTGGAGGTTTTTAGCGTCATCCCCCGTGAGTCTTCGGTTTATAGTGACACAGTCACCCATCTAGCTCTGTTATATCAAGGACAGGGGAAACATCAATTGGCCCTGACCCTGTTGGATCAGGCAATCATAGAGTTTCCGTCCCGTGTTGATTTATACTTAGTTAAATCATCGGTTTTGGAGTCATTAAAGAAAAATCACGAGGCGCTGAAGGTTCTATTACGTGAAGAGGAGCGGTTCAGCCGGGATCCTAAGTACCAATTCCGTCTTGGGGTCTTGTATGAACGGATCGGAAAACGGTCACAATCGATTCAGCGAATGAAGAAAGTTGTTGAGATTAATCCCCGTGATGCCCAGGCTCACAACTTCATTGGGTATACCTATGCCGAGATGGGAACGAACCTGTCAGAGGCTCTATTCCATGTTAAGAAGGCGCTTGAGTTGCGCCCGGACGATGGATATTTCATTGATAGCCTGGGGTGGGTTCTCTATCAGATGAAACGGTATGATGAAGCGGTGAAACAGCTTGAGAAGGCATCCATTCTGGTAAAGAACGATACAACCATTCTGGAGCACCTTGGTGATGCCCATCTGGCTCGTAAGGACTACAAGGCTGCTATGCGCCTCTATCGTAAGGTAAAGTCCCTTGATCCAAAGAATCGTGAGATTGAAGAGAAGATTAAACAACTTCAACCTCGTTGTGATGCTGAAGTTGCGAAATAATCTGCACCCATGTTGCGGCTCATCTTTATTCTGGTAATATGCTGCGTGGTAGTATCCGGCTGCTCTTCACAAGCGCCGGTTTCGGGCGAGCGTGCAGTTGGGGGAACACCGGCCTACGGAGACTCGCTGGTTGAGGGAACCATTGGTGAGGCTTCAACATTGATTCCGATTCTTGCGACGGATAGTGCTTCCCATGGTGTCGCAGGTTTAATTTATAATGGTTTGGTTAAATATGATGAGAACCTCCAGTTAACTGGTGATCTTGCCGTATCCTATTCCGTGTCATCCGATGGTCGTACCATAACGTTTCATTTGCGTCATGATGTTACCTGGCATGATGGCGCTCCTTTTACTGCTGCTGATGTTCTGTTTACCTACCGTCTGATTGTTGATCCCAAGACCCC
>JBLIZM010000129.1:0-3870 GCA_048859855.1 Trichlorobacter sp. | reverse complement strand
AATACGTCCCGGATGGATTCTGCCATCTGCGAGGAGCTTTTCAAGAGAAAGACGGGCGACCTCACGTCTAACCGGGTTGAATCCTGACAGAATAACCGCTTCAGGAGTATCATCAATGATTAGGTCGATTCCCGTTGCTGCTTCAAGGGCGCGAATGTTTCGTCCTTCACGGCCAATAATGCGTCCCTTCATCTCATCAGAAGGCAGCGGTACTACGGAGACACACTTCTCAGACACATACTCACCGGCATAGCGCTGGATTGCAGAAGAGATAATCTCTTTTGCTTTCTTGTCTGCGGTTTCTTTCGCTTCTTCCTCAATTATCTTGATACGCTTTGCCGCATCATGACGGGCTTCATTCTCCATCGCCTCAATTAAGGTGTTCTTTGCCTCTTCAGCGGTCATTCCTGAAATCTGCTCAAGCCGTGCCTGCTGTTCGCTGGCCGCTTTGTTTAGCTCATCTTCTTTTTGGTTCAGTCCCTGTTCGCGTGAAGCAACAACCTGATCTTTTTGCAGAAGATCTACTTCTTTTTGGTCGACGAGAGCCGCTTTTTTATCGAGATGCTCTTCTTTTTGTAAAATTCGTTTTTCGAGAACGTGAAGTTCCTTTTTTTTCTCCTGCAACTCAATTTCAGCGGTTTCTTTTGCTTTTAAGACAACATCCTTTGCGAGGAGTTCGGATTCTTTCGTAATGGTGTCTGCCTCGCGACGTGCATCTTCAATAACTTTTGCTGCCGCTTCTTCTGCCTGCTCAACAATACCTTCAGTGGTTTTCCGCCCGAAGCGGTTACCGATGATGAACGTGGCACCGGCGACGGTGACAAGCACAAGTGCCATAACGATACTGGTAATCATACGGTGTCCTCCTATATTTAATCCGACAGTATGTCGGTTCTGACCCTGACCACCTGGTGGTCAGTCACAATGATATCCATCGGAATATCATGCGCTTCATGTGGAAGTGTATCCACAAGTTGAAAATTATGACACAGACCAATTAAGATGGTTTGTGCTGGTTTTTTCGTAAGTGCCCGGTCGTAATACCCTTTGCCAAAACCGAGTCGATGTCCTGTCTGGTCAAAGGCGACACCAGGCACAATAATTAGATCAACGCCATGTAGGGTTACGACTGTTGCAATGGGTGGCTCTAAAATGCCATAGCGACCAGTAACCAAATCTGTTCGGTCAGTTATCACCCCGTAGTGAAGTACATCGTGCTCAACTTTCGGGAACAGAATAGTTTTATTGGCTTGTCGGGCTACATCAAACAGTAGATTGGTTCGCACCTCATTGTCTTTTGATGCATACAATACAATTGTTTTGGCCCGTTGAAATGCTTTAAGGGCTACAACCCGCTTCTGTGCCTTGATGCTTGCCTCGGTACAAAGCGTTGTTGGTAGCGCCAGTCGTTGTGCCAGTAATTCTGAACGCAGGTGTTGTTTTGACATCATGCACTCCAGCCTTTAAGCTGTCGTGTGCTCTTGGGGGGATATCGCGACTGATCTGGTGAAATCCACGGTATCAGTATGATAAGTCGTTCTGGCAGCGTATCCGCTAAACGAAGAACGACACGGTGGTCTTACACACTGTCTCCCACAAGAGGCAGAAAGGCTCTCACTAGAGCGGTATGGATTGCAATTTCCGCAACAGTTCAGTCAGCTGTTGTTCGGTATGCAGCCCTTTTGAAATCGAGTCCTGACCGTTTAGGTACCGTTCAGATAGGTTGAGCAGTGCCAATGTTACCAATAATTGTGGATCGGCGCCGGGTACCTTGGATTGTATTGTGGCCAGCTCATGATTAACAAATCGTTCGATTTCCCTGACACGTTCCTCTGTCGCAGTACTGCGTACTGGAATATTTCTACCGAGTACGGTGATGAGGTGTGCCTGTTTGTCGGTCACAGAGTATCCAGTTTCTGCAGCATTGCGTCAACCCGCGCAGCCAGTTGAGCATGCTGCTCTTTGAGACGCTGGTTCTCTTGTATAAGCTCTTGTTTTTCTTTCGTAAGCTCTGTGAAACGCTGTACTGCTACGCTGATTTTCTCGTCAAGTTGTGCCAGTAGATCGTTGTTCATGCTATCCTCCACCCGTAAGGGTTCAATAATATATTGATTTTCCTCAAAAAAGTCAAGACCCAATTGGATAAAGTCTTGTTTGGCAGTCTGGGGTTTAGTCTTCGAAGAGCGCATGTACGAACTCCTCAGGTTCGAAGGGGCGCAAATCTTCAATCTGTTCACCAACACCGATGAAACGAATCGGCAGGGCGTATTCGTGTGAGGCCGCTATAACAACCCCTCCCTTGGCACTACCGTCAAGCTTGGTCAATACCAATCCACTCACCTGCGCGACCTCTTTGAATAGCTTAACTTGTGATAGGCCATTTTGCCCTGTGGTCCCATCAAGGACTAATATGGTCTCATGGGGGGCACCTTCAAGCTCTCGTCCAATAATCCGATGAATTTTCTTCATTTCCTCCATCAGGTTTACTTTCGTGTGCAAGCGCCCAGCGGTGTCTATAATCAGAATGTCGACGCCACGGCTGATTGCCGACTTCATCGCATCAAATGCAACAGCACTTGGGTCGGCACCCTCTTGATGTCTGATTACTGGTATATTGGAGCGCGCCCCCCAAGCCTCGAGCTGCTCTGCTGCTGCTGCTCTGAAGGTGTCCGCAGCAGCAAGCATTACAGAGTACCCCTGTGACTTAAAGAGCGAGGCCATCTTCCCTATGGTGGTAGTTTTTCCTGCGCCATTAACCCCGACGACAAGAATGGTAAATGGTCGTGCGTCACTGATGCTTAATGGCTGATGGTGTTGGAGAAGGCGTGACTGGAGCTCTTCCTTAAGGGCACCACGAAGTGCCGGCCCATCAGCCAGCTCATTACGGGAAAGTCGTTGTTCAAGGCTGCGTATCAACTCGACCGTGGTTTTAACGCCGATATCAGATGTGATGAGAATCTCCTCGAGCTCCTCAAGTGTATCGGCATCAATTTCTTTTTTCCCAAGAATGAGCGTGTCGATTCTGCCGACAAATCCATCGGTTGTTTTCTTAAGGCCGGCCTTAAGACGATCAAACAGCCCCGCTTTTCCAGTGGGAGTATCGTGTTCTGTATCTGAATCAGACTTTGGTTCACTATCAGCTTGACTGCCGAAATTGGAAAAAAGTCCTTTGAAAAAGCCTCTAGTTTCTTCGCCCATACCATAAGCCCCTACTTGGATTATGAATTCATTATTACTCCCATATAACACTTCTATGGGCTGGATGATATTACGTTTTAGTTGAGATTGACAGAGACCAATCGTGAGCTGCCCGGCTCTTCCATTGTGACACCATATAAGGTGTCTGCCACCGCCATAGTGGTTTTGTTGTGGGTTATTAGAATGAACTGTGACTGATTGCTCATTTCCCGTACCATTTCATTAAACCTACCGATATTGGCATCATCGAGCGGTGCGTCGACTTCATCAAGCAGACAAAATGGAGTGGGCTTAATCAAAAAGAGAGAGAAGATGAGTGCCACCGCGGTTAGTGCCTTTTCACCGCCGGATAACAGCATGACATTAGCGAGCTTTTTACCAGGGGGCTGGACAATAATATCAATACCCGTCTCAAGTAAGTCTTGTTCATCGGTGAGCCGTAGTTCCGCATGACCACCACAGAAGAGGCGGGGAAACACTTCTTGGAAGGTCTTGTTGACGATAGTAAAGGTTTCAAGAAACCGTTTCCGAGTTGTTCGGTTTATTTTTTGAATTGCCTGTTGTAGGTCGTGTAATGATGTTTCGAGATCTGTCCGTTGTCCCTCTAAAAAGAGCTGTCGCTGCTCAACCTCTGCAAATTCCTCAATAGCGAGTAGATTAACTTCGCCAAGC
>JBLIZM010000128.1:0-7277 GCA_048859855.1 Trichlorobacter sp. | reverse complement strand
CCGAGCACCAACTTGCCAAGCCGGTAGTACCGATTCTTCCCTAATGATCCAGAACCAACCGCCACCGACCGGCATTACGGAGCTCGTTACCCGCTTACAAGATCGGGACGAGCTGAGAACCATTACGGATCTTGACCCTGCTTTTGAAATAGCGGCCATAACACGGCGGATTTGCGCCATCCCCGGTGGCGGTCCTGCGGTACTGTTCCGGCTTCCCAACAATCCAGATGCATCCGTTGTTACGAATCTCTTTGGCAGCATCTATCGCCAAGAACTTGCTCTTGGTGTCCCCAAAGGCATACAAGCTCTTCGCGATCGGATTGCCCCCTGTCTCGAGGGGAGTAGTAACCAATGGATGCTCCCAATGGAATTGGTCCCTACCCAAACCCAAAGACCCGACCAGCTCAAGCGGACAGAATCGTTTTCTCTTCGCGATCTTCCCACCATTCGTAATTGGCCGCTTGACGGAACTGCAGCCGGCGAGCCTTCATATCTCACCCTGGCTCAGGTTCATACGTTTAGTCCGGAATCTGGAGAGGTAAACTGCGGCATCTACCGCTGTCAAATCCATAGCGACACCGCGCTTGCCATCCGCTGGCGAGAGACCAGCGGCGCTGCCAAACATCACCGGGAATACCGCCGCATCGGCAAGCCAATGCCGGTCACCATCACCATGGGGGGACCCGCTGCCCTTACCCTTGCTGCAGCATGGCCATTACCACCAGCAGTGGATGAAATTCATTTTGCCGGTTGGTTACAAAATCATCCCATCCAGGTTTTTGAAACGTCCCATGCGCCATTGTTGGTTCCAAGCGGTGCGGAGCTTGTTCTGGAGGGGTTTGCTGATACTGCAGAGACCCTTTTAGAGGGACCATTTGGCAACTATACTGGCCAGTATGATCCCCCCTCCCATGTTCCCCGTGTCACCATTACCGGCTACTACCAACGCGCACCACTTTATCTTCCTGCCACGGTAGTCGGTCCCCCACCACAGGAAGACTGCGTCATGATGCATGGATGGGAACGGATACTGGCAGCAATGCTGAGCCGTTGCCTCGACTGTTTTTATGATATAAGCTTACCGGTATCGATGGTTTTTAACGGTGGGGCGATTATCTCGCTGACGCACGTAGGTGACCGCACGGTACAGGATGTCGTCAGGACGCTTTGGGAGCTCCCCTGGTTTCGCTCAGCGCGACTTCTTCTGATTGTTGATCAGGATATTGATGTGCATGACCCGACACTTCCCTGGTGGGGTATGGTACAGGGAACTGAAAGCTGGCATAGACGAATAATCACCGATGAAACCGGAAAACGGATTGCGATTAACGCTACAGGCCAGACTAATGCTGCGCTTGTAGAACCACCACACATCTCAACACGTATGGAACATTGGCAAAAGGAGTTTGGATTCTATGACTGGAGTGTATAAGAAAACTGTCATATTTTTGGAAATGATCAAGTTTTCACATACCATCTTTGCACTACCCTTTGCATTTTCAGCCGCTTTTTTAGCAGCCAATGGGCTCCCCAGCACACGCCAGTTGCTATTTATTGCACTGGCTATGGTCGGCGCGCGCACTGCCGCAATGTCGCTAAACCGATTGATTGATGCCAAGATTGACGCAAAAAACCCCCGCACAGCAACACGGGCACTCCCTGCAGGGGCACTTTCTCCGGCAAGCGTCCTGATTGCCATTATTGCCTCAACAGGACTCCTATTCTATGCCGCCTACCAGCTTAACCCACTCTGCTTTATACTTTCGCCAGTAGCGCTCGGCTTTCTGGTACTGTACTCATACTGCAAGCGGTTCACCTCACTCGCCCATGTGGTACTCGGCATCTGCTTGGCAGGAGCACCAATCGGTGCCTGGATTGCCCTACGGGGGAGCATCGATCCACCGGCAATCACGCTTGGGCTCCTCGTCCTGTTCTGGGTTGCGGGATTTGACATTCTCTATGCACTTCAGGATCTCAGCTTTGATCGGGAAAGCGGCTTACACTCTATTCCCGTCAAGTTTGGCGTACAAGGGTCCCTATGGACCGCACGGATTTTTCATCTTCTGACCGTTGTACTCTTTTTCCTTTTGATGCAACAGCTGTCCCTCGGGAGCTGGTTTCTCGCGGGTATCATCTGTATGACGGGAATGCTGCTCTATGAACACTGGTTACTCAGGGCAGGAGACCTGAGTAAACTGGATGCGGCCTTCTTTACCATGAACGGCTATATCAGTATTACGTTCTTGGTATCAACGGTTCTGGATATTTTCCTAAAGGGGTGAACCCATGCATATACTCCTCGCAATAACCGGTGCCTCCGGTAGTGTTTACGCAATACGCCTTCTGGAAGAGCTCGCAAAAAAACAACAGCCAGTAACCGTTGTACTATCTGACAACGGTGTATCGGTCACGGAATTTGAGACCGGCGTTCATTGTGACCAAAACTATCTGCAATCATTAGCTAAAAAATCTTCAAGCCATATAATGCTGGCTCGCAACTCTGATCTCTGGGCCTGCGCTTCCAGCGGTTCTTCGGCTCCCGATGCCATGGTCATTGTCCCCTGTAGCATGGGAACTATCGGCAGGATAGCCCACGGTATCTCCGGAACACTGATCGAACGGGCAGCGGATGTTATGCTAAAAGAACGAAAACCCCTGATTGTGGTTCCTCGGGAGACCCCGTTTTCAAGCATACATCTCACCAACATGCTGACGCTGACACAGGCAGGTGCCGAGATTATTCCGGCTTGCCCGGGTTTTTATCATCGCCCGACGCAGTTACATGAAGTCATAGATTTTATGGTAGGGAAAATACTTGATCGACTAAAAATTGAACATACGCTTGTTGCGCGCTGGCAGGGAAATCAATAAATTCTATTCCGCGGCGGCAGACACGCTGCCGCGGAATAGAAGCACTACCGCATTAGGGGCGTTTTACCACCTGCTCAGCAACCAGTGCCCCAAGCTGCTGACATTGCTCTAACACATCAGAAGTTGGGGTAAACATGGTCCGAACCGGATCGGAAACCAGCTTAAAGCCCATCCCCTTCAACCGTTCCTCAACCATTTTACAAGACTCACCGCTCCAGCCATAACTGCCGAAGATTCCGGCTATATTGGTCTTGAGCTTAACGGTACTCAGGAAAGCCAAAACATCCCACATAGGTTTTGGCACATCCCGGTTAATCGTCGGCACCCCAAATACCAAGGCGTCAGCTTCTTCCATGAGCTTACGTAACTCATTATCCGCCAACCCGACAATATGATAGCTATCAACGGCCACACCATCAATCCGTGCACCGGACACCACTGCCTCCGCCATTTTTTGCGTATTACCATGGGGAGAAATATACAAAAGCACTATTTTCTTGCTAAAGGATGTCGGCTTACTCCACTGCTCGTACTGTTGAATAGCGCCCCACGGATCGGTGCGCAAAATAGGGCCGTGGCTTGGGCAGATCATGTCAATGGTATCGGTGCGGATCTTGTCGATGGCCATCAAGACCTTGTCCTTGAACGGTCTCATCAGACAGTCAAAATAGAACTCACGGGCTGAAGTGAAGTCCTCAACTTCATCATTAAACATGCTGTTCGTCGCGCAATAATGGGCACCAAAGGCATCACAGCTAAACAGGAGGTTGTCCTCCTCAAGCTTGGTGAACATGGTGTCTGGCCAGTGGAGGAACGGAGCCATTATAAACCGTAAGGTTCTCCCCCCCAAATCCACCGTATCACCATCTTTGACAACCTGGGACTTAAACGGTTTATGAATCATGTTTCCAACGAAGTTCTTCGCAGCCTGGGTAGAAAGCACCGTCACATTCGGGCAGTGCTCCAAGAGATAAGAGAGGGATCCTGAATGGTCAGGCTCTGCATGGTTCACAACAATGTAGTCAAGCTTTTCGAGTGGAATCAGTGACTTGACCTTGTCGAGGAACTGATCAACGAACTTGACCTTAACCGTATCGATTAGTACATTTTTTTCCTTACCGAGAATGAGATAACTATTGTATGTTGTCCCATGTTCCGTCGGGAATAAATCGTCGAACACCCGCAGCTCAGGATGCTTTGCACCGAGCCAGTGTACACCAGGATGGATTTCTATAGTTTCGGTCATCACAGCCACCTTTTAAAAAATCACTTAACAATTGTTAATTATATCACCACCGTACTAGGTATACAAGTCGCAAGTAAGAATCATTAGTCTCTTGAGACCACCCCACCGGTCTGCTACACTACAACAAAAAACAGTCGAGTCTCTCTATTATGAAGAAAAAGACCTATTACTCCTGTACCGCCTGCGCCTACCAATCGCCGAAATGGCTCGGGCGCTGTCCCGACTGTAGCGCATGGAATTCCTTTGTGGAAGAAACCGTGCTGCCGGTTTCTTCCAAGCATGCACGGGCACAGGATACCAGCTATACCCGCTCATCTCCCCAAGCAATCTCTGATGTACCTCTTTCTGCAGGAGTCCGTCTAAACTGCGGCATCAATGAGTTCAACCGGGTGCTTGGTGGCGGGTTGGTACCCGGTTCTTTAGTCCTGATTGGCGGCGACCCCGGTATCGGTAAATCAACGCTACTGCTGCAGGTCATGCACCAACTTGCGCCATACGGTACCATATTGTATGTCTCTGGTGAGGAATCAGCTGCCCAGACCAGACTGCGGGGCGAGCGTCTCGGCATTCAGGACTCGTCCCTGATGGTACTTGCCGAAAACCACCTTGAGCAGATTTTGGAGCACTGTAACCAACTGCAACCACAGGCGCTGGTTATTGATTCGATTCAGACCATCTGGACAGGTGCCCTTGAGTCCGCACCGGGAAGTGTCAGCCAGGTACGTGAGACAGCCGGTCGCCTCATGTCGTATGCAAAGCAATCCGGCGTACCGACTATTTTAGTAGGACACGTCACGAAGGATGGCGCCCTTGCCGGCCCGCGGGTGCTGGAGCATATGGTTGATACCGTCTTGTATTTTGAAGGAGATCGCGGCCACCCCTACCGGATCCTGCGCGCGGTCAAAAACCGCTTCGGCTCCACCAATGAAATCGGTGTATTTGAAATGAAGGCAGAGGGACTTGATGAAGTACTAAACCCTTCAGAACTCTTTCTTGCTGAGCGTCCCCTCGACACGCCGGGATCAGTCGTTACCGCAACCATTGAAGGGTCTCGAACCGTGTTACTCGAGATACAGGCGCTCGTCACCCCGTCAGCCTATGGCACCCCCCGTAGGACGACCCTCGGGGTGGACCAGAGTCGCGTTGCACTCCTACTTGCCGTCCTGGAGAAAAAAGCCGGGTTACACTTAAGTGGTCAGGATGTCTTTGTCAATGTCGCGGGCGGGGCAAAACTCTCTGAACCGGCAGCAGACTTGCCAATACTCTTGGCGATCGCTTCAAGCTATCTTGACAAACCGATCCCATCAGACATGGTGGTTGTGGGTGAAGTCGGCCTTGCAGGAGAAATACGAGCCGTCACCCAACCGGAACTCCGGCTGTCAGAAGCGGCGAAACTTGGCTTTAGCCAATGTGTTGTTCCAGAGGGGAATCGGCAGCGACTTGAAGGGACTCTCGGGAGCGTACGTTTCGCATCACATGTTTTAGCAGTACTTCCTGAAGTATTGTAACTTTTTACTAGACGAACCGTCTGGAAATACTTACATTAACACAGTACGCTTATAACCAATTGGGGGGATTATGGACGCGGAAAAACGCGAGTTGTTCCGTCAACTACTACACGATGAGATGCGAAGTCTCTTATCGGAAGCTGACAAGACTGTACATGGTATGTCTACTGATGATGCAGCACACTTCCCTGACCCCACCGACCGTGCAACCCAAGAATCAGATAGAACATTCGAATTGAGAATCAGGGACCGGGAACGCAAGCTGGTCAACAAGATTCGTGAAGCCCTCGATCGGATCGATAACGAGACCTTTGGTATCTGTGAGGATTGTGGTGCTGAAATCGGTGAGGGACGCCTTAAGGCCCGTCCGGTTACAACCCAATGTATTGACTGTAAAATTGAGGCTGAAGAACGCGAAAAACGATCATAACCATACTGCTGCCGCGTCCGTGTCTACCGTCCTGATACTGCTCACCACTTCGTTCACTTCCCCCTGCCACCGCCGTGTATCGCTGACAAGAAGCACCAATGAGCAATACCGTACTCAGTTTATGACTATTTCAAATTGTTCTTGATGGAATCCCGGCTTGGCCCGAACCGTCACCCTCTTTTTGAATTTACGCTCTAACTCCTCGAGCCCCCGACGCTCCTCATCATAGAGAAGATCGGCAACCTGTGGATTAACGGTCAGCAGAACTTTAGTGCCACGAATATCAAGCATCTCACGGCGCAGTTCACGGAATATTTCATGGCAAATGGTTGTCTTGGATTTAACATAGCCACGTCCTTCACAGTAGGGGCACGGCTCACACATCAGTCGGCCGATACTTTCCCGAACCCGCTTACGGGTCATCTCCACCAAACCAAGCTCTGATATCTTAAGAATATTTGTTTTTGATTTGTCGCTTCTGAGCGCTTCTTCAAGTGCCGCAAAAACTTTCTCTCGGTTTACTTCCTTCTCCATATCGATGAAGTCAATGATGATAATACCGCCGATATTCCGTAATCGCAGCTGATAGGCGATCTCCTTGACCGCTTCAAGGTTTGTTTTAAGGATGGTATCTTCAAGGTTATGTTTTCCAACAAACCGTCCCGTATTCACATCGACTGCCGTAAGCGCTTCGGTCTGCTCTATGATGATATAGCCACCTGATTTAAGCCATACCTTCCGGCCAAGCGCCCGGCTGATTTCAACCTCAAGACCATAGAAGTCAAAAATCGGTTCTTCTTCATCATACAGCTCAACACGGGACTCCATTTTAGGCATGAACATCTTCATGAACTGGACAATCCGGTCAAAGTCCTGCCGGGAGTCAACCACAATCTTCCGTACATCGTCGGTGACAATATCACGCACGACCTTTTGAACAACATCAAGATCCGCATGGATCAGACTCGGCACGGGAGCCTGTTCGCGATGTAGTGACACCTCCCGCCAGATGGCAGCAAGATACTCCATGTCAGAGACCAGCTCTTCTTCGCTCTTGCCTTCCGAAGCGGTTCGAACAATATAGCCGGAGCCTGGTTCACGTAGCCGTTCAACCGCCTCACGTAGACGCTCACGCGCTTCCTCCTCCTCAATCCGCCGGGAAATACCGACATGATCAACGGTCGGCATGTATACTAAATGGCGACCAGGCAGTGAGATGTGA
>JBLIZM010000127.1:0-12105 GCA_048859855.1 Trichlorobacter sp. | reverse complement strand
GGTGGGACACATTACTCAACGGTACTGGTGGTACCGATGTCTTATGACTGCTGTGGAGGGCTGATGTCAGATCAGACGCTTAAAGATACTATACGCGCATTGGCATTGGAGCAGGATGCAATCATTCTTGCTCATAATTATATGCGCGATGAAATTCAGGATGTTGCCGATATTACAGGGGACTCTCTGCAGCTTTCGCAGGAAGCGGCCAAAACGGCTGCTCGTACGATTGTGTTTTGCGGCGTCCATTTCATGGCAGAGTCGGCGGCAATTTTGTCTCCTGACAAGCGGGTGTTGATTCCGAGAGCTGATGCGGGATGCCCTATGGCGGATATGGTGGATGCTTCTGGTTTGATACAGCTGAAGCAACGCAATCCCGGTGTTCCGGTTGTGACCTATGTCAACTCTACCGCCGCTGTTAAGGCGGAGTCGGATATCTGCTGCACCTCTGCGAATGCGCTGTCTGTCGTTCGTTCGTTGCCACAGGACCGACTGATTTTTGCACCTGATCGTAATCTTGGGCGTTGGGTTGCGAGTCAGATTCCAGAAAAAGAGTTTATCTTCTGGGATGGCTATTGTCCGACCCATGAACGGCTAACCGCTGAGCGAGTACTTCAGATGAAGTCAGAACATCCAGGGGCCTGTTTCGTGTGCCATCCGGAATGTGCACCAGAGGTCTCAGCTCTTGCAGATCACGTCTGTTCAACTAGCGGCATGTATCAGTATTGTGCGACAGCCCCATATCAAACATTCATCATTGGTACGGAGGCTGGCGTTCTTTGGAAGCTCCGTAACGACAATCCGGAAAAAACATTTGTTGTTGCTTCTCCGGCACTTATCTGTCCCAATATGAAGCTTAGTTCGCTTGAGGATGTTGCGCGCTGTCTCGAAACAGGAAGAACCGTTGTCCGTATTCCTGATGATATGCGTCAAAAAGCCAAGGCCGCCCTTGACCGGATGTTGGCGGTGCCCCGTGACTGATACCAGTGCTCGCTTACTCTCTCCCGATTATATCGGGGCTCATATGTCAATCGCGGGTGGATTGTATAAAGCCATTGACCGCGCGGTTGCTGCTGGTTGTGGCTCGCTTCAGATTTTTACCCGTTCTGCTAATCAGTGGCGGAGTAAGGAGCTGACCGAGCGGGAGTGCCAACAGTTTAGGGAGGCATGTGAGCACTCAGGACTTCATGAAGTCGTATCCCATGATAGTTATTTGATAAACCTGGCTGCACCTCCTGGAGAGACTAGGGAGAAAAGTATTGCAGCCTTTGCTGATGAAATGGAAACCTGCGCCCGTATTGGTATTTCAAAGATTGTTATGCACCCGGGGTCCTACACAAATGACACCCCAGAGGCTGGGCTGCGGCGTATTGTTGAGGCGTTTGATCAACTGTTTGAGACCGCTGTGAATTATTCTGGATACATACTCCTTGAAACAACAGCCGGGCAAGGTACCAACCTTGGGCGGACCTTTGAAGAGCTTCAGGTCATCATTAATGCTTCTCGATACCCCGAGCGTTTTGGCGTTTGTTTTGATACCTGCCATACGTATGCGGCTGGTTATGATACCGCAACGCCAGAAGGGTATGCAGCGGTGATGGAACAGTTTGATGCGCTACTTGGGATTGAACGGCTTCAGTGCTTTCATATGAACGATTCAAAAAAAGGGCTCGGCAGCCGTGTTGACCGCCACGAACATATTGGACAAGGGACCCTTGGCCTGGAGCCGTTCCGATTTATTATGAATGACCCTCGCTTTACCAAGATTCCTAAAATCATTGAAACCCCTAAAGGGGATACGGATGAAATGGATCAAGTAAATATGGCGCTGCTTAGGAGTCTCGTTAACTAAGGCAAGGAGTCTCAACAGTGATTTCGGTCTGGCGTGGCGATATTACTACACTCAATGTTGATGCTATTGTCAACGCTGCCAACAGTAGTCTGTTAGGTGGCGGGGGTGTTGATGGTGCAATTCATGCTGCAGCAGGAGCCGAACTGCGTAGGGAGTGTATGACACTTGGTGGCTGCCCGACGGGAGGGGCACGCATCACTCCCGGCTTCAAGCTCCCTTCCCGCTATATTATTCATACGGTTGGACCGATATGGCGTGGTGGTTCACTGAATGAGGCCGCACTGTTAGCCAGATGTTATCGTAACTGCTTCGAGTTGGCCCGCCGCCATGAAATTCGTAGTATCGCCTTCCCCGCCATTAGCTGTGGCGCCTATCGCTTCCCGTTTGATCAAGGAATGAAGATCGCTTTTCAGGAAGCTTTTTCTGCAGCAGATACCAGCAGTTTTGAAAAAATTTATATGGTGCAGTACCATGCTGAACCGTATGAACTGGCATGCCTGATTCTTCAAGATATGCATAAGGGGTTCATCAGTGCTTAACTTACTACAAGCCCTTAGAATTGCTCTTCGGGCACTACGTGTTAACAAGATGCGTTCCTTTCTGACCATGCTTGGGATCATTATCGGAATTGCTGCTGTTATTGCTATGTTGGCGGTTGGGTCTGGTGCTAGTTATGTTATCTCCCAGCAAATAGCCAGTATTGGTAGTAACATCATCTTGGTTCTTCCCGGATCTTTGACGAGTGGTGGTTTGAGAACCGGGAGCGGTGGCGTTCAGACGCTTAAGGCAGAAGATAGTCGAGCCATTCAGCAGGAGTGCCCTGCCGTTGCCATGGCTGCGCCGATAGTCCGTGGTTCTGGACAAGTTGTGTATGGAAATCAAAACTGGTCGACGCTGCTCATGGGAACCACGCCAGAAATGTTTGTTATTCGCGAGTGGAATACGGCCCTTGGGCGGGAGCTGAGTTCTACTGATAATGATGGGGCTTCCAAAGTCTGCGTTATTGGCGAGACGATTGTTAAGAACTTATTTGGTGATGAAGATCCGCTTGGGAAAATGATCCGTATTAAAAAGGTTCCGTTTACGGTCATCGGTGTTCTTGAGGGAAAGGGACAGTCTCCGCAGGGGACGGATCAGGATGACGTGGTGTTTGTCCCGCTACGGACTGCCCAGCGTAAACTCATGGGAAGTCAGTTCCCTGATACAGTCGGGTCAATTTTGGTTAAAGCGCGCAGCGAGGAACAACTTCCCCAGGCAGAGCAGCAGACAAACAGCCTCCTAGCGCAGCGCCATCGAATTACGAACGGCAAGGAACCAGATTTCACCGTTCGGAACCTTTCGGAAATCCTTGCCGTTGCAGAACAGTCTTCGAAGGCAATGTCGTTACTACTAGGTGCTGTTGCTTCCATCTCCTTGATTGTAGGTGGTATCGGTATTATGAATATCATGCTGGTATCCGTCACTGAGCGAACCCGTGAAATAGGGATTAGAATGGCCATAGGAGCTAAGCGAAACGATATCTTGATGCAATTTTTAACGGAAGCGGTACTCCTGACGATTCTGGGAGGGGTGCTTGGTATTGCTATCGGTGCTGGTGGTGCCATGATTGTGTCTAAGATCTTAACCTGGCCGACCTTGATTTCGTTCTGGTCCGTAGCTGTTGCCTTTATTTTTTCTGCCGCCGTTGGGATTTTCTTTGGTTTTTACCCTGCCCGTAAAGCTGCAAGCATGAACCCAATCGAGGCACTTCGCTATGAGTGAAGTGAAACCGCGCATATTGTTGGTGGAGGATGAGCTTCACCTGGCAAAGGGGATTTGTTTTAATCTTGAGCAGGAAGGGTTTGCCGTAAGTCATTTCGGGACTGGTGAGGCCGCACTCGAGGCATTGCGGGTTGAAAAGTGTGACTTAATCATTCTAGATGTTATGCTTCCCGGGATGGACGGCTTTCTGATTTGCCAGGCGATTCGGGCTCTTGACAGCCGTATTCCGATTTTGATGCTGACCGCACGATCTGAAGATGCAGATAGAATTCAGGGGCTTGAAAGTGGGGCTGACGATTATCTGACAAAACCATTCAATCTTCCGGAATTCCTTCTCCGGGTTAGGGGAATGTTACGTCGATCTTCGTGGTATCGTCCTGATCCGGTTGAAGAGGGGTATTGCTTTGGCCCTAACGAGGTGTATCTTCTTTCATATCGAGCGAGGACGGCGCTTGGCGAGATCGATCTCACTGAGTTTGAAGTCCGGGTATTATCATTTTTCTTTGAGCATGAGAATGAGGCCGTAACCCGTAGTCAGTTACTTGAAACGGTTTGGGGATATGCTGCTGATACGGAAACCAGAACGCTTGATAACTTTATGGTACGGATTAGAAAATATTTTGAGCCCGACCCTGCACATCCAATCTTCTTCCAGACCATTCGAGGTGTCGGCTATCGCTTTGTCCGGTCGCCAGGGTAGTCATTGTCATGCATAAACGTCCCCAGTCCAAAAAAATACCATCGAAGGCAGCAATAGAGCTGCTTTTGAGGCAGTTGAAAAAAGAGGATGAACCCGTACGGGACGGCTATCGTCAGCGTTCTTTACGTCTCCATGGCTGGGTCTGTGCAAAATGTGGCACATCGTTTGAACGTGACAATCTTCACCTTCTGACCGTTCATCACAAAGACGGTAATCATCAAAACAATCCCGCTGATGGGAGTAACTGGGAAAACTTGTGTGTGTATTGCCATGATGATGAGCATAGTCGCTCGTTACTGGCAGCATATATCAGTGAAGAGGGGCCATGAAACACTTTGTTATTGGAACCGCAGGGCATATTGATCACGGCAAGACAAGTCTCGTACAGGCACTGACCGGTGTTGATACGGATCGTTTACAGGAAGAAAAGCGGCGAGGCATCACCATTGAGTTGGGGTTTGCTGAGCTGCAGCTGGCAGATGAGATTAGCTGCGGTATCGTTGATGTCCCGGGACATGAGCGGTTTGTCAAAACGATGGTTGCAGGTGTTTCCGGCATTGATCTTGTTATGTTGGTCATTAGCGCTGAAGAAGGGGTCAAGCCACAGACGATTGAGCATCTAGACATCGTGCAGCTCTTAGGCGTGTCCCGTGGTGTGGTGGTATTAACCAAGAAGGACCTTGTGTCCCACGATCGGATTACTGAGGTCACCCATGATGTGGGTGTGTTATTGGAGGGGACTTTTCTTGAAGAGGCCCCGGTGTGTGCTGTTTCTGTTCGAACTGGTGAAGGGCTTGATCTTCTAAAACAGCAGTTGCGGGGTCTTCTTGCTTCGGCGGTAGAACGAAGCCAAGAGGGTATCGTACGGATGCCAATTGACCGGGTATTTAGCGTCTCCGGATTTGGAACGGTTGTAACGGGTACCGTTGCCGGTGGCATGCTTTCAGTGGGGGATGAAATAGGAGCGCTCCCCGGTGGACCACAGGGTAAAATCCGTGGTCTTCAAGTTCACGGGCGCTCCGTTGTAACTGCTGGCGCTGGTCAGCGCGTTGCTGTTAATATTCAGGGTGTTGATCACCATGATCTCATTCGGGGGATGGTGCTTACTAAGCCGGGTGCGGTGCTGCCGACCCGCCGTGTTGATGTGAGATTGTGGGTTAGTCTCTTGGCTGGCCAAGATATTCCCCATCGAGCTGAGCTGCACTGTCATAGCGGAACACGAGAAAGTATGGCAACGGTTATTGTCTTGGAGGGGGATTTTCTGGCAGCTGGAGGTTGCGGTATGGTTCAGCTACGTTTCGCTGAACCGATGGTGCTCTTTGCTGGTGACCGTTTTGTTGTTCGGGCCGGTTCACCGTTAGTGACTGTTGGCGGTGGACGGATCTTGGATCCGCATCCTCCTGCGCAGCGCAGAAGAACTGCCGATGCGATGCAGTTACTGGAGGCGCTTTGGCATGAAGATATGCCAGCGGCCTGTCGCCATATGGTTAGCCAGGCGCGTCTTTCAGGAATCAGTCTGCAGCTGCTTTCAGAACGACTGGGGACACAGTCTGCGGAGGTGTCTCGCATTATTACTCCGCTTGTTGTAAATGAAGGCTGGATTGTTACTTCCGGTGAAACCTTTTGGTGTATGGATGGGGCAGCGGTTGAAGAACTGGTAGATCACCTCTACAAGACCCTGAAACAGTATCTTGCGCATAATCCTCATAAGCGGGGGATTGGAAAAGAGGAGTTACGTAGTAAGCTCCCCCGACGTACTCCGCCTTTCTTCTTTGCAGAGCTATTAGGCCAATTGGCGCAGCGTAAAGGGGTCGTTGTTGAGCGTGAACAGGTATGCATTGCAGACGAGCCTGTCAAGCAGCTTGATCCTTTAGTGGTGACTCTAGAAACAGCGGGACTTGAGGTCCCATCGGTTAAAGATCTGGTTCAAAAAACCAGGCTTTCAGAAAAAGTTATACGGGATCGACTGCAGGAGTCCGTACGCCAAGGGGATCTCAAACGGGTTTCCTCAGATTTTTATTACCCGACGGCAGTATTGGAAGAGCTTGAACGGCGGCTAACGGAATATTTGCTAAAGCATGGAGAAATAACTCCGGTTGCGTTTCGGGAGATGACGGGATTGAGTCGAAAGTATGTAATTCCGCTACTCGAGTTCTTCGATTCAGAGAAGATTACCATACGGATCGGTGATAGCCGTCGCTTACGGCGGCAGGCGATTAAATAAGCCTTGCGCAGTCTTTGGTAATTAGATATTCTATATAAGTTGCCGAATTTACTGTTGATAAAAAACTTTGAGCTGAATTAAACCATATGGTGCTAAGGAGCGTATGATGGCAGAGAAGTATGTATACTTTTTTGGAAATGGACAGGCTGAAGGTCGCGCTGACATGAAGAACCTGCTTGGTGGCAAAGGGGCTAACTTGGCGGAAATGACCAGTATCGGTCTGCCGGTCCCCCCAGGGTTTACCATTAGCACGGACGTCTGTACCTATTATTATGCACATGGTGAGAGCTATCCCCAGGAACTGACTGCGCAGGTTGAAGAAAATCTCAAAAGTGTTGAAAAAATTATGGAGCGCACCTTTGGTGATGCCACCAATCCGCTACTGGTTTCTGTACGGTCGGGTGCTCGGGCATCCATGCCCGGTATGATGGATACAATTTTGAACCTTGGTCTGAATGACACGACGGTTCAGGGAATTATTGCCCAGTCTGGCGATGAGCGCTTTGCGTATGATGCATATCGTCGTTTTGTTCAGATGTACTCTGATGTTGTTATGGGGATGGATAAACATGCCCTTGAGCATCTGATTGACCAACGTAAGCATGAAAAAAAGGTTGTTCTTGATACAGATTTATCGGCTCAAGACTGGAAAGAGCTGGTTACTCTCTTCAAACAGCGCATAAAGGACGATTTGGGGACTGCATTCCCTGAGGATCCCAAAGAGCAACTCTGGGGTGCGATTGGTGCTGTTTTTGGTTCCTGGATGAATCAACGGGCTATTACCTATCGTAAGCTCAATGCAATCCCCGCCGATTGGGGGACTGCTGTTAACGTCCAATCAATGGTGTTTGGTAATATGGGTGATGATTGCGCAACTGGCGTTGCGTTTACCCGTGACCCTTCAACCGGCGATAACTACTTCTATGGTGAGTATTTGGTAAACGCCCAGGGAGAAGATGTTGTGGCCGGTATTCGTACTCCACAACCGATTAACATCCATCAAAAGAAGCCAGGCGACCTCCCGTCAATGGAAGAGGTATTGCCAGAGTGCTACACCCAGCTTGCAGAGATTAGAACCATTCTGGAGAAGCATTATAAAGATATGCAGGATATCGAGTTTACCATTGAAAAAGGGAAACTGTTTATGCTGCAGACCCGTAACGGTAAACGGACAGCTGCCGCTGCAATTAAAGTAGCGGTGGATATGGTTGCTGAAGGGTTGATTGATAAAAATACCGCAATTTTGCGGGTTGCTCCTGCTCAGCTTGACCAGTTGTTGCACCCATCGCTTGATCCTAGTGTGGTGAAAAATGTCATTGCCAAAGGACTCCCGGCCTCTCCTGGAGCTGCTGGTGGGGTTGTTGTGTTTACAGCGGATGAGGCTGAAGAGCTTGCAAAGAATGGCACTAAAGTTATCCTCGTTCGGATTGAAACCTCTCCAGAGGATATCCACGGCATGCATGCTGCCCAGGGAATTCTTACTGCACGTGGTGGTATGACGTCCCATGCGGCGGTTGTTGCCCGTGGCATGGGTAAGTGCTGCGTTTCCGGTTGTGGCGATATCAAAGTTGATTATGCTGGTGAGAGTTTTACCGCTCGCAACGGCGTGCTTGTTAAAAAAGGTGATACCATTACGCTAGATGGCTCAACCGGTGAAGTTATGCTCGGTGAGGTGCCAACCGTGCCGCCACAACTGACTGGGGACTTTGGGCAGCTGATGGAGTGGGTTGATACGGTGCGTCGCTTGAAGGTTCGTACTAACGCTGATACTCCTCATGACGCCAAGGTAGCGCGTGAATTTGGTGCGGAGGGGATTGGCCTGTGTCGTACGGAGCATATGTTTTTCGAGGCAGAACGTATCGCCGCAGTACGGGAGATGATTCTGGCGGCGGATCTTGAGGGGCGTGAGCGGGCGTTGGCCAAGATCCTGCCAATGCAAAAAGGTGACTTTATCGGATTGTTCCGTGAAATGAAGGGGCTTCCGGTTACGATTCGTCTGCTTGACCCACCACTTCATGAGTTCCTGCCACACGAGGACAAGGATATCGTTGATCTGGCACAGACAATGAATGTTCCTGTTCAGACACTCCGCGCCAAGGTTGATTTTCTTCATGAATTTAACCCAATGCTTGGCCACAGGGGGTGCCGACTTGGCATTACCTTCCCGGAAATCTATGATATGCAGGTTCGGGCAATCATGGAAGCTGCGTGTGAACTGATTAAGCACGAAGGGTTTAGTATTGTGCCTGAAATAATGATTCCGCTGGTGGCAACTGTTAAGGAGTTGGCGGTATTGAAAGAAAATGCCGTCCGTGTTTGTGATGAAGTCATCGCTTCCTATGGTGTTAAGGTTGAGTATCTGATTGGTACGATGATTGAACTTCCCCGTGCTGCCCTTACTGCGGATGAGATCGCCGTTGAGGCAGAATTTTTCTCGTTTGGTACCAACGACTTGACTCAGACAACCTTCGGGCTTTCCCGTGATGACGCAGGTAAGTTCCTGCCATTCTATGTCGATAACAATCTTCTGGCTGAGGACCCGTTTGTGTCACTTGATCAAAATGGTGTTGGTCAACTGGTTGAAATGGGCTGTTCAAAAGGTCGCAAAACTCGTGCTGGTATTAAACTAGGTATTTGTGGCGAACATGGTGGTGACCCTGAATCAGTTATTTTCTGTCATAAAATCGGGCTGGATTATGTTTCCTGCTCACCGTTCAGAGTGCCAATTGCCCGTCTAGCCGCAGCACATGCGGTTCTCGGTGGTGGCACAGACCAAACGAAGTAACGATTCATAAAATCAGTACACTGTCGTTAGGGGATTGCATCGGTAGATGCAATCCCCTTTTGATTGACCAGTCCGGCTCCGTCGGCTACAACAATCGTATGGCTTTATCACTACACCGCATACTACCCTGTTTTTCACGGAAGCCGGCATCCTTACGCTGTTCAGTCTTTCGCCTTTCATTACCGGTTCTGCTCTCCTCTCTTTTTCAGCGTCTTGTGGCAATCATAGATATTTTCTTAACCGGTGGACTTGGAGCGGCGGCGATTGCTGCTACGGGGCTTGGACAGCTACAAGTTATTGTCATCATGACGGTCTTTTGGGGGCTTTCTACTGGTGTAACGGTTGTTATTGCTCACTTGTCCGGTGCAAAGCGCTTGGGAGACGCTAGAAATGCTGCCACGACGGCAGTTATGGTTTGCATTGCCATGACAGTTGTTGTTTCTGTCGCTGGTGTGATGAGTGGTGGTTCTTTAGCCGGCTTGATGGGAGCGACAGATGAAGTCCGATTGTTGAACGGACAGTATACTCGTCTGGTATTTCTGTGGCTGATCTGGACAACGGGTGTCAATGTCCTGTCTGCCATTATGCACGGTTTTGGTGATACCAGAACACCGATGATTGGTATTATTGTTGTTAATATCTTGCACGTTTTGTTTGCCTGGCCATTAATTTATGGTGGTTTTAGTGTTGATCCCCGAGGAGTAGAAGGGGCTGCAATAGCTATTAATCTTTCAGAAAGTATCGGATGCTCATATCTGCTGATAGAAGCAGTCAGGAAGAAGTACATTTCGTTCACCTGGCCAGATACAGAACTCTTTAAGAGAATTTGGGATATCGGATGGCCCGTTGGTTTAGAGCGTATCGCACAGCAAAGCGGGCAGTTGGCATATTCGGGACTGATTGTCGCCTATGGAACAACAGCATATGCAGCGCATCAGGTAGGACTTTCAATTGAGTCCCTCTCCTTCATGCCGGGTGTCGGCATGGGGATTGCCGCAGCAACCTTAATGGGGCAGGCTCTTGGTGCAAAAAAGTGGGAGCGTGCTCGTCATAGTCATAACGAGGCGATGCGGGTTGCGTTGGTTGTGATGGGGCTCATGGCGGTTCTGTTCTTGTCTTTTCCCAGTCAGTTAGTCGGGCTGTTTACCCATGACCAGGCGGTCATAGAGTTAGGAAGCATTTTTTTACGTTTAGTGGCTTTTGCTCAGGTTCCGCTTGCCCTTTCATTTGTCTACGCAGGGAGTTTACGGGGGCAAGGTGATACGGTCTATGTGTTCGCGGTAACATTAGTGACTATGTGGGGGGTTAGGGTTTTTCTGGCCTGGATAGCGGGACCGGTACTACATGGTTCACTGACGTTAGTATGGAGTGCATTTCTGGTAGACTGGTATGTGCGGGCTTTCTTATTTGGCTGGCGATACCACCGTAGAACCACAAGGCCAGCCGAGGTGATCTAGAAAGCGAGTAAGCGAAAGCGCTCTGCGAGATCAAAGGTGTCCCGGATGGTGGTTTCTGTGAGTGCTTCTTTTGGCGGGGCATCAACGGTGATTCTACCATCTTTTAGTACTAATATCCGGTCAAAGCCTTGGGTCAGAATCAAGTCGTGCAAGGATATGAGAATGGTTAGGTTATGGGTATGGCATAGGGTGGCAAGTAAATCGAGCAACTCATATTGATACCGCAAGTCAAGCCCCGCCAGTGGTTCATCAAGCAAAATGGTGTGTGCCCCTTGTGCTAATACCATTGCAATATATGCCCGTCTCCGCTCTCCCCCGCTTAATTGATTGATCGGTGTTTCCCTATAGGGTAGTAATCCAAGAATATCAAACAGTTCCTCCTCAGTGAAGAGGGGCTGTTGTTGGTCAGCTCCTCGACCAAGACGGACGAGCTCTGATACCGTAAACGGAAGCCCTGCCTCGATAGCCTGCGGCAGGTAGCTGATGCGTTGAGCACGTTCTTTTCCACTCCATTGATTGATGGACTTACCGTCAAGAATAATGGTTCCGCTCTCAGGCTGAATACGGCCGGCAGCAAGCCGGAGCATGGTTGATTTCCCCGAACCGTTTGCCCCAATGACTCCTACGAGCTGTCCACTTTCAATTGTTGCTTGCAGGTTGTGGACTCCACTATTTCCTGGGTAGCAGAAGCATATGTCATTAAAGATCAGGTGATTCATTGTAGACCACCACCCTTTCCGTATGACCTGAGAATAACCAAAAACCACGGTGCCCCAATTAATGCTGTAACGATTCCTGCTGGGATTTCCAGCGGTGGGAGGATGCTGCGACCAATGGTGTCAGCCAGACAGACAAGTATGGCTCCACCAAGAGCGGAGAGTGGTATGACTTTTTTAACATCTGCTCCACACAGACTCCGTACAACATGGGGGACCATTAGACCAACAAAGCCTACAATACCACCAAGAGCAACGGAGGCTGCAGTGAGGAGCGATGCTGCAATCACGAGCCAGATACGCTCTCTGCCGGGATTAAGCCCAAGGCCGTGAGCCATTTCATCGCCAAGAGCTAGCGCATTTAGTCCGCGGTGACGTGCAAGCCCGATAGTAACCCCAATAACCATTAAGATGACAGCGAACAACAGCATTGAACTGTCCGCACTACCAAGGTCTCCAGACATCCAGAGTAGTGCTCTCTTCAGGCCATCAGATTTTGCGAGTGACATAACGAGTAATAAGAGCGCCGAGAAGAAGAAGCCGATTCCAACACCAGCTAACAGTAGACGTTCAGTTCTCAGGCCAAAAGCATCACGTCCTAATACCAGCA
>JBLIZM010000126.1:0-2059 GCA_048859855.1 Trichlorobacter sp. | reverse complement strand
TGTTGCACATGTGCCCGTTTAGGTGCAACAATGCGGAATTAAGCAACATAGCGCAACACTCTAATATTATTGTGATCTTGTTGTTGGCATGAAAACTGTAAAGTAACATGCAAGGAGGATGTATGCGCGCAAAGCTTAATCATAGTGGTTTAGTCAATGTCGTTGCCACTGGACAGACAGATGTTACCAAACTAGTGTCATTTGCTGGTGGCGATGAACTCCTAAAAAAATCCGATCGGCTTTACAGTGACGGTAACTCCGATGATGCCCGTTCAGCAGTGCGTGAAGCGCTCCGTATTGCACTACAGCGTCTTGATGCAGTTCATGGTACGCATGTACAAGATGAACCTCAAGGAGATAGTGCTCTACTATCTGCAGGCAAGCACTGAGCTAACGCAAGCCAAACAGGTCCAGCAGCCTTCCCCATAGCCTGCTGATGGCTCGGCCAAGTTTGATCGATAGACGCTCAAGCCAAGACTCTTCATGCCGCATTTTCTTCAGAACAAGAGCCATATTAAGGCGCGTCTCATAGTCATGGGGGTTAATGGTCTGGGCAAGTCGGAGCCACTCAAGTGCTCCGTCAAAATCATCTAACATTGCGAGCGAAATACCAAGTTGACGCATCGCATCATAATCCAATTCGTTATACTGTAGAGCCTTTCTAAACCAGTCTAGGGCCTCCCGGTCCTCTCCAAGCTTCGAATATGATACTCCAATTTGACGTAGTGCATCACTATCCTTTGGATTCCTTTTAAGTGCTTCTGTATAGAAGGTAATGGCTTTGCGGTCACGATCAAGGCGAGAGTGGGCAATACCCATACAGCGGATTGTGTCAGCATCATCTGGCTCAAGGGCGAGTACACGATCAAACGTCCGTACCGCAGCCCAAACTTTACCATTCATCAATTGCCAGATACCAACAATTCTTAAGAAAAAAAGGTCATCAGGGGCAAGACGTTGTGCTTCAAGGAATAGGCGACCCTGTTCCTTGCTATCATGGCGTATATAGCCAGCAGCTTCTGCTTGGAAAAACGTATAAAAGGCAGGCTGGTCATGCGATTCATTGAGTGCCTGCTCAATGAGAAGGGTTCCCCCCTCGGTGTCTCCAAGGTCGAATAAGTGGTCGATGGTTTCTGAAGTGCGAATAAGGTCAGTACGATCCATGCGTACTACCTCCTCGTTTACTCCTTCACATCTAACCGTTTCATCCAGCGCCAAAGAGTTGTACGATCAATGTTCAACTCCCTTGCTACATCTGATCGGTTACCATCATAGCGGTTTAACAGCGATCGTAGTTCTGCAGCAGATGGCAGCTTCCCGGATCGTCTAATTGACTGTGAATGATCCTGACTCATGTTCAGGAAATTCGCTGGTAGATGGTCCAGAGTTATTTCGGTTCCGCGACAGAGTATGACTGACTGTTCGATTAGATTCAAGAGTTCTCTTACATTGCCCGGGAAAGGATGGGTGAGCATCAGCTTTAAGACTTCAGGAGAGATGGATCTGACTTTCTTGTTGTAGGTAAGATTAAACCGCTGTAGTGCCATATCAATCAACAGCGGAATATCTTCACGTCGATCTCGTAATGGTGGTATATGCAGGGTTACAATGTTGATTCGAAAATAGAGATCCTGTCTAAATGTACCCTCTGCGACCATCTCTTCAAGATTGCGATGGGTAGCAGTAATAAAACGTACATCAGCTTTAATTGGCGTGCGGGCACCGAGCGGCTGGAATTCGTGATTTTCAAGAACCCTAAGCAATTTAACTTGGAGTGGTAGCGGAAGATCACCTATTTCATCAAGAAAGAAAGTGCCGCCATTACACATTTCAAGCCGCCCAGGACGATTTTCCGTTGCTCCAGTAAAGGCTCCCTTACGTACACCAAAAATTTCAGACTCAAGTAATGTTTCTGGGAGTGCGCCGCAGTTGACGGTAACCATGGGGCCGTTTTTACGTGGGCTCAAGTCATGGATAGCCCGGGCGAAGAGCTCTTTGCCAGTTCCACTTTCTCCATTGATAAAAACCGTGGCATTACTTGCAGCAATATCTTCCATGA
>JBLIZM010000125.1:0-9342 GCA_048859855.1 Trichlorobacter sp. | reverse complement strand
ATAGTGATGCGCTACAGGTTGGTGAGTGGGTCATGGCGATCGGTAACCCGTTTGGTCTATCCCAAACGGTTACTGCCGGCATCGTGAGTGCCAAGGGGCGGGTTATCGGCAGCGGTCCCTATGACGACTTTATCCAGACCGATGCCTCGATTAATCCGGGCAACTCCGGTGGCCCGCTGTTTGACAGCGCCGGTCGGGTTATCGGTATCAACACCGCCATTGTCGCCGGTGGTCAGGGGATCGGTTTTGCTATTCCGATCAATGTCGCCCGTGGTGTTGTGGATCAGCTGAAGACCAAGGGGAGTGTTGTTCGTGGCTATCTTGGCGTAACCTACCAGGGGCTGGATGACAAACTGGTGCAATCCCTGAAGCTGCCATCCCGTAATGGGGCATTGGTAACCCATGTGGTCAAGGATTCACCCGCTGACAAAGCCGGGATCAAGACCGGTGATGTTATTGTGATGTTTAACAATAAGGTGATTAAGGCGGAAAACGATCTACCTAAGCTGGTTGCAGCAACACCGGTCGGTTCCGTTGCTTCAATCGGCATCTACCGTGGTGGTGCGAATATGGTGGTTTCCTTGACGGTCGGTCGTCAGCAGGACGTGGCTGCCGCTGGGGGGCTGCCGGGTGCTCATGCCGGTATTGGCATAACCGCTCAGGACCTGACACCGGAACTGGCACAGCGACTGGGGCTGAAAGAGGCAGCCGGTGTCCTGGTCAGTGAGGTTCGCCCCGGTTCTCCGGCCGATGAATCCGGTCTGGTCAGGGGGGATGTGGTGCTTGAGGTGAATGGTGTTCGGATCGAATCGTTGGAGCAGTTCGCCCAGCAGGTATCGTCCGTTAATAAGAAGGAACTGGTTCGTCTGCTGCTTCGCCGGCCGGATGGCAGCTTTGGCTATGTCGCGGTCAGGGCGGAATAGCTGACTTGGATAGGATGCGACGAAGGGCGGTTTAACCGCCCTTCGTGTTGTTAAGGAGTCACCTATGTCATCGCGCTATGTCCAGCCGCTTCGGATGCTGGTACAGGTCGGTGTGCTGCTGGTCGCACTACAGACCGGCTGGCAGTTCTATCATTTTGTTACGACCGTGGCCGCCGGTGGGGTTGCCGTTCGCCCAAGCGGTATCGATGCCTTTCTGCCGATTTCAGGCCTGTTCGGTTCGGCCCTCTGGATCAAGGGGGGGATTCTTAATCCACTCCATCCGGCAGCCGTCTACTGGTTTCTGATCGCAATTGGGATATCCTTGCTCCTGAGACGGGGATTTTGCTCCTGGATCTGTCCGGTGGGAACGGTTTCAGAGTGGCTTTGGAAGCTGGGATTTCGTCAGTTTAAGCGCAATTATCAATTGCCGCTGTTTCTTGATCGGTGGTTGCGCTCCATCAAGTACCTTTTGCTGGCTTTCTTCCTTGGCACGGCGCTGACCTGGCCGGTCAGTGCGTTGGTCGGATTTCTCTTTAGTGACTATCATCTGACCACCGATATCCGGCTCTTGGATTTCTTTCGCTATCCGGGGGGAGTGACGGTGGTGGTGCTGGGACTGCTTTTGCTTGCCTCCTTATATGTCCGTAATCCGTTTTGCCGCTACCTTTGTCCCTATGGTGCCCTGACCGGGCTGGTTGCGTTTGTATCCCCGATGGCGGTACATCGTGATGAGGGACGCTGTGTTTCCTGCGGGGTTTGTAATCAGGTCTGTCCGTCCCGGCTGGACGTGATGCATAGCCGCGACGTGGTTCAGCCGGAATGTCTGGGGTGTTGGCGCTGCATCAGTTATTGTCGTGTCCACCGTTCACTTTCGATGCGGGTGCTGCGACGATTCTCGGTGTCGGGAATAGTGTATGTCGTGGCGCTGCTCTTCGTCGTATTCGGCCTGATCGGTATCGCAAAACAGCGGGGGGAATGGCATAACCGCGTTGATGGCGAGACCTACCGTATGCTGTTACTGGATAAAAGCGGTTCGGTCGTGCACTAATCTGTGGTATAAGAAGCATCCAGACCGCCGTGTTGTATGATGTATGAAAGGAATAGAGTATCCATGGGGTTGTACGCCAATACCGTTAGTATCCGCCAATATCAGGTGACCGGTGATATTCCGGGAACCAGCGAACTGTTTGACTGGGCCAGTAACGCACTCAACGGCCGTCGATTCATGACGATTGAAGCTTCAAGCGATGAGTCCAGCGAAGGGTGGGTGCCGACCGATCAACCGGATGGTGTGCCGTTTGAAACTCCTGACCAGTGCTGGCGTGACCGCTACCTGTTTATGACCTATCGCCGTGATCAGCGCCGGATACCATCGGCTATTCTGAAGTCCCATATCCGTCAGGCCGAAGCGGCATTTTTAGCAGAGCGGCCTGAGCTGCTCAGGCCACCTAAGCGGCAGCGTGAGGAGATTAAAGAGCGGGTTGTTCGCTCCCTGATGGGAAAAACCCTGCCGACACCGGGAATGGTGGATCTCTGCTGGGAGCTTGATCGCGGGATCGTCACGGTTTTTAGTGGTTCAGCTGTAGCAGCAGAGCGGGTTGAAACGCTCTTGAGCAAATGTTTTAGTTCAGTAAATCTGTCCCCGATTCATCCCTGGCGACGGGCCCTTGCAGTGGTTGCAGGAGAAGAGCGTGAGGCGTTGGCCGCGCTGAACCGGGCCGGCTCAACAGCGGTCCTTGACGAAATCCGCTCAAACCAGTGGCTTGGACGGGAACTGTTATGCTGGCTGCTGGAAGGGGGGCTCTCCGGTGCTTCCTATCAGGTAACCACGCCGGGGCATGTCGAGACCGGCACCCTGTTTAATGCCTGGATCGACGATCGGATGACCTTGGTTGGCGGTGGTGATGGCGGCGTCCAGAAGGTGGTGGTTTCCGGTATGCAGGACCGGTATCTGGAAGCCCGTAGCGCGCTGAAGGCCGGCAAGGATATTGAAGTGGCCCGAATCCATATTGAAAAGGATGATCTGGCCTGGAGTTGTGTCCTTGATGCTGAAACCTTCAGCTTTCAGTCGCTTCGCTGCCCACCGGTTGCCTTAGACCGGGGTGCCGATGATCAGGCACTGGAGCGGGAGTCACTGTTTCTAGAGCGGATGTATCTGCTTGAATCCGGCCTGCAGCTGTTTGATAGTCTGCTGGCCCAGTTTATCCGCTGTCGCGTTGGTGCTGACTGGACTGCCTGGTCCGCCCGCTATAACGCTTGGCTGAATGAGGATCAAAGATGAAATTCATCGACGAGGTCACACTGCACTGCTCTTCGGGGCATGGGGGAGCCGGTTGCGTTTCCTTTAGACGGGAGAAGTTTATCCCGTTCGGCGGCCCAAACGGTGGTGACGGCGGACGGGGTGGCGATGTTATTTTCGTGGCCTCCCATGCGCTTTCAACCCTGCTTGAACTACGGCATAAGCCGCACCGACGTGCCGAGCGGGGACGCCACGGCATGGGGAAAGACCGTCATGGTGCCGCGGGGGCAGACTTGATGGTTACCGTACCGGTTGGTACCCTGATCAAGGATAGTGAGACCGGGGACGTACTGGCTGATTTGACCCAGGATGGTGAGCGGATTGTGCTGCTAAAGGGAGGACGTGGTGGGCAGGGGAATGCCCGCTTCGCCACTGCCACCAATAAAGCACCGAAGTTTGCGCAGCCTGGTGAGGATGGTGAGGAGCGGATACTGCGTCTTGAGCTGAAGTTGATGGCGGATGTCGGTCTCCTGGGACTGCCGAATGCCGGCAAGTCCTCCCTGATCAGCGCGGTATCGTCTGCCCGTCCCAAGGTTGCCGATTATCCGTTTACGACCATTGCGCCTTCTCTTGGCGTGGTGGCCTATAAAAACTTTCGTTCATTCGTCATGGCAGACATTCCGGGAATCATTGCCGGTGCCCACGCCGGCGCCGGTCTGGGACATCGCTTCTTAAAGCACCTTGAGCGTTCGGGGATGCTGGTGCACCTGGTGGATATTTCCGGTATGCCGGAGAGCGATCCGTTTGAAGCTTTTGAAACAATCAATCAGGAACTGTCGCTGTTTAGCAATGAGCTGGCAACCAAGCAGCAGATAGTAGCGCTAACCAAGATGGATCTACCGACCGCGCAGGAACATTGTGCTGAGGCTACCGCCTGGTTCACCGCACGGGGCATTGCGGTCTATCCGATTTCCTCAGCAACGGGTGAAGGGGTTGGTGCACTGCTGGATGCCATTGCCGAGCGACTCTGGCAGTCTGATTCCAGGAGGGAATCGTGCGACGAGAACTGCTGACATCCGTTAAGAGGGTGGTGATTAAGGTCGGTAGCCGGGTTCTGACACTTGAAGACGGCAGTCTCGACCGGCAGGTTATTGCCACCTTGTGTGCCGACATTGCAGCCCTTGAGCAGCAGGGGGTGGAAGTGGTGCTGGTTTCCTCCGGTGCCGTGGCAGCCGGCCGGGCAGCGGTACGCGTCAGTGATCAGTCTCTCTCTATACCACAAAAACAGGCGGCAGCTGCGATTGGGCAGCCACTGTTAATGCAGGCGTACCAGGAGGCCTGTAGCCCGGCGGGAAAAACGACAGCCCAGATTCTTTTGACCGCCGATGATCTGGCGGACCGTTCCCGCTTTTTACATGCGAAAGCGACGATTGAAGCGCTGCTGAGCGTTGGCAGCCTGCCGATTATCAATGAAAATGATTCGGTTGCCGTCGCAGAGATAAAATTCGGGGATAACGATAACCTGTCGGCGCTGGTAACCAGCCTGGTGGAAGCTGATTTGCTTCTGATTCTGACCGATATTGACGGACTGTACAGCGCGAACCCCTGTGAAGACCCGGCTGCCACCTTGATTGAAACCGTGGATGTCATTACCGATGCGGTTGAACAGATGGCGGGCGGTAGCTCCTCGAATGTTGGTACCGGTGGCATGACGACCAAAGTTGCTGCTGCCAAGAAGGCGACCAGCTTCGGAGTACCTACCGTGCTTGCTGCCGGAAAACGGCCGGGAATCGTTCGAGCCGTTATGCAGGGGGAATCGGTCGGAACCCTGTTCCTTCCCTGTCGGCAGGGACTTAAGCGTCGGAAACAATGGATCGGTTTCGGCATGCGCCCCAAGGGGACGATTGTGGTTGATGCCGGTGCCCGCCGCGCGGTTGATCGTCAGGGAACGAGTCTGCTTCCCTCCGGTATTCGGCAGGTCAGCGGTCAGTTCGAACGGGGAAGCTGTGTCAGGATCTGCGATGAAGCGGGTGTTGAATTTGCCCGTGGTGTCACGGAGTACGGCCGTGGTGAAATTGAACAGCTGATCGGGGCCCAAAGCGATCAGATTGAAGCCCGTCTGGGATACCGGTATGGTGATGAAATCATCCACCGTAATAATCTGGTGGTGTTACCCGATAGTAAGTAGTAACGATGGTGCTCTACGCAGAACGGCCCGGTGTCGAGAAGACACCGGGCCGTTGTCATTTCTATTCTACAAACGGTTTTAACCGTTTGCTGCGGCTGGGGTGGCGAAGCTTGCGCAGCGCCTTGGCCTCAATCTGACGGATCCGTTCGCGGGTAACTTCAAAGTCCTGGCCAACTTCCTCAAGGGTGTGGTCGCTCTTCTCTCCGATGCCGAACCGCATCCGCAGAACTTTCTCTTCGCGGGGGGTCAGGGTGCCGAGCACGCTGGCGGTCTGCTCCGAGAGATTGGCTTTGATAACGGCGTCGAGTGGGTTGACCACTCCTTTGTCCTCGATGAAATCGCCGAGGTGTGAATCTTCTTCCTCACCAATCGGGGTTTCGAGCGAGATCGGCTCTTTTGCAATCTTCAACACCTTACGGACCTTGTCGAGGGGGAGTTGCATCCGATCGGCAATTTCCTCCGGTGATGGTTCACGACCGTTTTCCTGAACCAGCTGACGGCTGGTACGGATCAGTTTGTTGATCGTCTCAATCATGTGGACCGGGATTCTGATGGTACGGGCCTGATCAGCAATCGCGCGGGTAATGGCCTGACGGATCCACCAGGTGGCGTAGGTTGAGAACTTATAACCACGCTGGTATTCAAACTTGTCGACCGCCTTCATCAGGCCGATATTGCCTTCCTGAATCAGGTCCAGGAACTGGAGTCCCCGGTTGGTGTATTTCTTGGCAATCGATACGACCAGGCGCAGGTTTGCTTCAATGAGCTCTGATTTAGCGATCCGGGCCTTGTGCTCACCTTCCCGGATAGCGTTAATCGCCTTGGAAAGCTCGGTGGCTTTGAAGCCGGACTCAATCTCGGCACTGTTGAGCTCACGGGCTGCTTCGGTAAAGCGACCGTCAACCTTTTGAAGGTCTTCAGCCGAGAGCTTTACGGACTTAAGCGCCGCGGCACCTTTGCCATCTTCCTTTTTATACTTGTCGAGCAGTTCCTGATGACGATCAACCGGAATCAGGTCCTTCAGGGTATTCAGGCTGGTGGATACTTTCCGGACCTTAATCGAGAGCTCCTTCAGGCGACCGGAAACTTTGGTGATGTGGCGGTCCTTCAGGCGCAGGCCGGACAGCTGGTTGGCGAGCAGTTCACGTGCTTCAGCCAATTGCCGCTCAATCTCCTTCTTCTTGGTGGCAGCCTTGGTTGTGTCGAGGGCGGTCTGCAGATCACGTACCTGGGTGCTGCTGGCGGCAATCGCGTCGATGCTTTCCAGTAGGCGATTACGCTGAACATCCTCCTCGCCTTCTTCAATATCGACTTCGCTGTCTTCCTCGATATCCTTGCTGACTTCCGATGGCTGCATTGTATAGGCGCGTAACCGCTCACCGAGGGAAAGAACCTCGTTAACGGTAATCGGCGTGTTCAGGATGATGTTGGCAACCTCCCGATCACCATCTTCAATCCGTTTGGCAATCTCAACTTCCCCTTCACGGGTCAGAAGTGACACGGATCCCATCTCACGCAGGTACATCCGGACCGGATCACTGGTACGTCCAATGGCACCCGGTTCGAATTCGATTTCGTCGGACTCGGTCTCGCCTTCCTCTTCACCCTCTTCCATGTCGATCTTTATCTTAGGGATCTTAACCTTCTGGGCGGAGTCGACAATCTCGATTTCCATCTCCCCGAAGACCCCCATCACGTCATCAATCTGATCGGTGGCAATATCAGGGGGGAGCATGTCGTTGACTTCGTCAAAGGTGAGGAACCCCTTCTCTTTACCGATGTCAATCAGCTGCTTCACGTCATTTATATTCTTTTTCGCCATAAACGGTTTTCCTTTGCAGTCCGTGATCATCCAGAAGGATGTCTACTTCGACGACTTCTTGCTGCGGATTGCCTCTGCCCGGGATAACAGCGCCTGATAGGCTTCTGAACCAGGGGACAACGCTGCCAAACGGGTTGCTATCTGCTTAAGCTCCCGTAGGTTTCGTTGTTCAATCCGCTGTACGCACTGATCCAGTGCGACTTTCCAATCGATTCCTTCGAGGTGCTGCTGATTAACCGATAGACGGGCGGCGCGCTCACGCAAATCAGGCTGTTCAAGTGTTGTGAACAGCTCATGCCACACAGGGTGGTGAGGGTGCTCGTCCAGAACGGTCATAATCAGATCAGCCAACGCCCGGTAGGGACCGTTGAACAGTATTGATACACCGATTGCTTCAAAACGGCTGCGTGACTCAGGATAGCTCAGCAAAATACCGAGCAGCATCTCCTGGGTCTGATCGGGAGGTGCCACGGGCTCACTGGCGGCGACCTCCGGTTCCGGTACGGCGTTCTTACGCAGGGACGGGGCCGTACGCTGCTGCCCCAGCCGCTTGGCGAAGGACTGGTCGTCAATCCCCAGCAGACGGCAGATTTCGCGACGGTACAGCTCCTTCTCAACGGTATCCGCGATCACGCTATAGCGCGGAATTATTTCATCTAACAGGCGGATGCGCCGATCCACACTGTCGGGTGGCGTTTTAGCGAGGAGCCAGGACAGAAACTGCTGAAAGGCCGGCTTGGCTGCAGCAACCTCTTCCAGAAAACGCTCACTTCCGTATTTGCGGACATAGCTGTCAGGGTCTTCCGACGGAGGAAGACTGATAACATAGACCGGCACGCTGTTCGCCA
The DNA here is from genome assembly GCA_048859855.1 of Trichlorobacter sp. Taxonomy (GTDB): domain Bacteria; phylum Desulfobacterota; class Desulfuromonadia; order Geobacterales; family Pseudopelobacteraceae; genus Trichlorobacter. The sequence goes on along the minus strand of JBLIZM010000125.1, from coordinate 1,322 downwards.
TGCACCGTTCCATTGCTTTCACCGTCGCGGTGCGGCCGGCGGCATCACCGTCGAACAACAGGCAGACCCGTTCAGCATGTTTTTTCAGCATGGTGACGTGCTGATCGGTAAGGGCGGTGCCACAGGTGGCCAGCACCTGGTGGATACCGGCCTGTGACAGCGACAGGTGATCGAAATATCCTTCCACGATGATGGCGGTACCGGTTTGACGTACGGCCCGCAGCGCCAGATCAATGCCAAACAGTACCGAACTTTTACGGTAGATCGGCGACTCCGGCGAGTTAATGTATTTTGGCAGGCTTTGGTCCAGTACCCGCCCGGCAAAAGCGATTGGCTGTCCATGCTGGTCCCTGATTGGAAAAATCAGACGGTTATGCAGCAGGTCATAGTAACCGGAATCCCCTTTGCGGATCACCCCGATCTGGCAGGCCAGATCCAGCGATAACCCTTTGTTGCGCAGTGCCGTGACCAGTTGATCCCGTTTGCCACCGGCGTACCCGATTCCGTAGCGGGCCGACAGTTCAGGGGTTACCTCACGTTCCTGCAGATAGCGTCGAGCTGTGGCAGCATCCGGAGCCTGGGTCAGGTTGTCACGGTACTGCTGGGCAACCGTCAGCATAATCGCCTTATACTGTTCCCGCTCGCTTTTCTGACGTTGTTCAGCCGGGGTCAGGGCCCGTTCCTCAATGGTGACGCCGGCACGCTGTGCCAGTTTAATAATCGCTTCTCGAAAGCTCAGCCCGTCAATCTTCATGACAAAGGAGAAAACGTCGCCGCCAGCCCCGCATCCAAAGCAATGGAAGATATCCCTAGCCGGATTAACGGTAAAAGACGGGGTCTTCTCACTATGGAACGGGCAGAGCCCCATGTAGTTGGCGCCACTACGCTTGAGTGAGACATAGTCGCTCACCACGTCCACAATCGAGCTACGTTCAGCGACCTCACGTACCTTGTCGGCAGGAATCATGGTGCTGTTCCCGGCTTTTGTATCGACTTTGCCCGATCAAGAATGCCACCACCCAGGGTAATCAGCATCTGGGCATGGGTTTGGCTCTGTAGCTGCCGTTTGAGCGGGAATTCGAATGGTATGGCGGTAACGGCATACATCAGCATACCAAGGACCACCGCTCCTTCCGCGCCACCCAGTACAATCCCTCCCAGTCGATTAACCCAGCCAAGCAGTGCCAGATTCACCAGCCCGGTCAGCAGGTTTCCCAGGAGGTGGGCAATCAGGCCGACTCCGATCAGCAGTATCGCAAACATCAGAATGCGAGCAGCCGGTAAGGGAATGAGGCCATCAAGGAGGAGCGCGGCCTTTTCGT
>JBLIZM010000124.1:0-2352 GCA_048859855.1 Trichlorobacter sp. | reverse complement strand
GTAAATCCGCATGAATTGCTGCTTCGGTATTGACCATTTGAGCAAGTTCCCCAAGGGTCATCCCGTGTCTAGTTGGAATCGAATGGGTAATGGTGAGTGTTTTGCAGCCGGTACTATCCCGGCGTAACTGCTCGGCGATGCGATTTGGAGCGGGAATCGCCCCATCCATGGTGTTGCCACCAATTGGATTCGGCCGATCGAGGAGTACCAAGCGCAGGTGATACTGTCTCGATGTGTTAAGCATGGTATGCAGTGTGCCGAGGTAGGTATAGTAGCGAACGCCAGCGTCCTGAATATCGAAGACAATCGTGTTAACGCCGGCGAGCATTGCCTCTGTCGGTATACAGCGTTTGCCGTACAACGAATAGATTGGGAGTCCGGCATGGCTACTATCACTGATGTGACGGTCCTCTTTGCCGGCAAACCCGTGTTCCGGTGCAAAGATCGCTGCAATGGTAACGCCGGGGAGAGAGCGAATGACCTCATAGGCGCTTTTCCCCTGACTCGTGCGTCCAGTGTGGTTGGTTACCAGAGCAATCACCGAACCTGGGGGGAGTAATCCCGGCTCTTGTGTCAGGCGGTCAAGACCGGTCTGTAGCTGTGCCTGTGCTCCGATTGGCAAGAGCAGTATGATACCCAGCACAATACCTACGAGGCGGGCCATTGCACTTCCTCCATGCCGGTTTCGGAACACATCGCTTCAACGAGGGAGTCTAACTCCTTGGTGGGACCTGGAGGGACACTGATTCTGACAATCCCTTGAGCAATATCAACGGTGCTTAAAGAGCATATCCCTTCATACGACTCAACAATGAAGGTTAGATACGCCTGGGCAGCTTTGGGAACCATGAAATAGCGAGGGTACATGGCACTCCTTTCAAACGGCAGAACAATAGGAGATAGTATTGTGCCGTAAGCGCAAGCCGCTGTAAACAGAGAAAGCCCCCCTCGCCGCACGGTGGCGTGTTATTGACAAACCCCCTAAAAAGAGTATGGTGCAGCAAGATAATCGTACGGATGTTCCCAATTGAGACATCTAGTTCATCAGCGGTCAATGGTAAGGAGTGTCAGCTATGCAGCAGCACACGGAATCGTTTTGGGGAGGAATCCTCAAGTCGATGGGGCTTGTGTTTGGTGATATCGGAACGAGCCCGATTTATACCTTGACCGTTATTTTTGCCTTAACCAAGCCAACTCCTGAGCACGTTTTTGGTATTATCTCTTTGCTGTTCTGGACGCTGGTGATTCTGGTTCATGTCGAGTATGCGGTTCTGGCAATGTCTCTGTCCCGTAAAGGGGAAGGGGGAACCATTGTCCTCAAGGAAATCTTAAGCCGGATGCTGAAGCCCGGTCAGCAGCTGACCATGGTCGGTATCCTTTCTCTATTAGGGGTTGCCCTACTTCTGGGGGATGGTGTCATTACCCCGGCAATTTCAATTTTGTCTGCGGTCGAGGGGTTAACGCTGATTCCCGGTCTTGAGGATATCAGTCACGGTGTTCTGATTCTGATTGCCGCAATTATTGCCATCGGTCTGTTTATTTTTCAGGACCGTGGAACCGATAAAGTGGCGGGTACCTTTGGGCCGGTCATGGTGTTGTGGTTTATCTCCCTGACCCTCTCCGGAATTATCGGTATTAGCTATTATCCTCAAATACTCCAAGCACTAAGCCCTCATTACGCCGTTTCTTTCTTGCTGCATAATGGCTGGGTCGGTTTTTTTGTCCTTTCAGAGGTAATCCTGTGTGCCACCGGTGGTGAAGCACTCTATGCTGATATGGGACATTTGGGGCGCCGGCCAATCCGCCATGCCTGGTACTTTGTTTTTGCAGCACTCCTTGTCAACTACCTTGGGCAAGGGGCTTTTCTCATGTTGCATCCGGAAACCAAGAGTGTTCTGTTCGGTATGGTGAAGTGGCAGGCACCGATGCTGTATATCCCGTTCCTGCTTCTAACGGTTTTGGCAACAGTCATTGCTTCCCAGGCCTTAATCAGTGGTGTGTTCTCAATTATTTACCAAGGGATAACCACCAGGATTGTCCCGCTTTTGAAAGTTGATTACACCTCAAGCCACCTGAAGTCACAAATCTATATCGGTTCAGTGAACTGGGTGCTCCTGATTCTGGTTATTGCCATAATGCTGGTTTTCAAAAAGTCGGAAAATCTGGCTGCTGCATACGGGCTGGCGGTTACCGGTACGATGACCATCACCGGTATCATGATGACCATGATTTTTAGCCGGACCAAGAAAAAGTGGAAGGTGCCGGTCGCCATTGTGGTTACCTTGGTTGATGCGGTTTTCTTGGTTTCTAACCTGTATAAGCTTCCCCATGGTGGCTACTGGTCACTGATTT
>JBLIZM010000123.1:0-4215 GCA_048859855.1 Trichlorobacter sp. | reverse complement strand
TGCCTCGTTTTTATCATAGGCGACGCCAGAAACCAGAATACCTTCCATCTCTTTATCCTCCCTGGTAACCAAAGTACCGGTGTTTTCATTTAGGCTTGAACGTACATGGATGTCGACGTTGTATTTTTTGGCAAATTCAACGGAACGGATTTGTAGAACCTTCGCACCAAGACTTGCCAGCTCGAGCATCTCGTCATAAGAGATTTTTTCGGTTTTACGTGCTTCCCGACAGACGTTCGGATCAGTAGTGTAGACCCCGTCGACATCGGTGTAAATCTCGCAGACATCAGCCTTCAGTCCGGCGGCAAGTGCCACGGCCGACGTATCAGAACCACCTCGTCCGAGTGTTGTCAGGTTGCCGTCACGGTCAACCCCCTGGAATCCAGCGACGACGACGATATGGCCGGACTTGAGGTCAGCTTTGATCTTGGTGTCGGAGATTTCTTCAATCCGGGCTTTTGCAAAGGTGCTATCGGTGATAATCGGTACCTGCCAGCCCTGATATGACTTGGCTTTATAGCCGAGGGACTTGAGGTACATTGAAAGTAGACCGATGGTGACCTGCTCTCCGGTTGCTACGACAACGTCATATTCACGGGTGTCAGGGATTTCCATCATTTCAGTGGCAAGCGCGACCAGCTTATTGGTCTCGCCGGACATGGCCGATACAACAACCACGACTTCATTGCCAGCTTCATAGGTTTTAATAATGCGCTTGGCGACATTCTTGATCCGGTCGGTTGTACCGACCGACGTTCCGCCATATTTCTGAACGACCAATGCCATACGGGGCTCCTTCTTGGACGGTATACATCGTAATTTTTCTTTTTAGCAGATAGTCCTGTTGCAGACAAGCGTTTTTACAGGGATGTTCGTTGGGTTTTTGCATGGTTGGAGCATTGGGCGGATTAATCTGGCATCTGATGCCGCTGTTGGTCTGACAGCCCCTTGATAACCAGTACCCGCTGGTCTTCTCCCTGATAGCTGATGGTAATTGATTGATGGGGCAGGGGAGTGAGTAGATCGCTGATACGCTCCGGCCATTCAATCAGGCAAACGCCAGCACCATAGAGATGATCCTCTATCCCGAGTGCTAGGGCATCATCGCTGCCGTGGAGGCGATAGCAGTCGTAGTGATAGACCGGTGTCGGACCGTGGTAGCAATTCATGAGTGCGAAGGTAGGGGAGCTGACCTGATCGGGGTACTCAGGAGCATACCCGTGCATGAATCCACGGACAAAGGTGGTTTTTCCGGCACCAAGTGGCCCTGCGAGGGTGATGACCGTTCCTGCGGTGGTCGTACGACCGAGCGCAGCAGCGAGCGCTTCGAGGCATTCGCTGCTGTCGCAGTGGTAGGTTAAAACAAGGTGGTTGTTAGAGTCCATCAGACAACAGCGCCCGGATGATATCAATACGGGCAACAATCCCTTTGAGCGCATTGCACTCAACAACCGGAACAGCGGTAATGCTATGGTCAGCCATCAAATCGGCTGGCCGGCTGATCGGATCATTCGGGCTGCAGGTTGCCACATTCTTATGATAGATCTCCTCTACCGTCTGGCTACTCATCAATGAGAGTTCCTTCTCAAGGGTCTGCTCAGACTCGAGGTAAACTACCCAGTCGAACAGGGAGACAACCGTTGGAACATGGATGCTGCGTCCCCGGCTTACCAGATCAGCTTCTGTCACCATGCCGAGGAGCATACCACTATCATCAACGACCGGAATGGCGCCAATACGCCGCCGTACGAATAGTTCAGCCAGATCCTTGATGCTACAGGAGGGGGTTACGGTAATGAGGTCGGTACTCATGCAGTCCTTGACGGTTTTCATACACTACTCCTTTAGTACGTGGTCAGGTTTTGAAATACGGTGGGAATCCGGCTGAGCAGATCACTGGCTGCCATTCCCCACATACCCTGTTGGATGGCGACCTGGTCAGCCGCCGCACCATGGACATAGACGGCAATACAGGCCGCATCAAACGGCTGATACCCTTGGGCCAAGAGCGCCCCGAGCAATCCGGTGAGTAAATCACCCATACCACCACTTGCCATTCCCTGATTGCCGGAAAGGTTTACGGCGGCCCGCCCATCAGGGGAGGCGATGACTGTATGTGCCCCTTTCAGTACAACGGTCACCCCAAGCTTCTGGGCGGTGGTACAGGCACAGTCATAGCGCCCAGCATCGTCGTGGGGGATGGCAGTCCCCATAAGACGAGAAAGTTCTCCCGGGTGAGGAGTGATGACGAGTGGTGCCGCAGTATTGACGACTCCCTGGCAGGAAAGCCCGGATAATGCGCTAATGGCATCGGCATCGAGTACCATCGGAAGCGGTATGGTCGTGATAATATCGCGTACTAAACGTGAAGTCTCTGGATCAAGTCCGATTCCGGGACCGATTGCCAGCGCAGACTTGCTCTGACACAGCTGTTGAATCTGGGGAAGGGCTGATTCTGTGAGAAAGTCGTCTCCCGGTAGCGGAACAGTCATCGCCTCGGTTGTTTTTACTTCCATGACCTGATGAATTGCACGGGGAACCGCGGCAGTTACCAATCCGGCACCGCCACGTACCGCAGCTCCTGCTGCAAGAGCTGCCGCTCCACTTTTTCCGATTGATCCTGCAACCAGCAGCAGATGGCCAAAGGTCCCTTTATGGCTGTCTATTGGGCGAGGACGGAGCAGGGGAGCAATGGTAGCCTGATCCATAAATACTACGTGGGGAACCTGACGCTGATAGTGCTCTGGAATGCCGATCGGCACCGAAATCACGGTTCCGGCGTAGGTTGCACCGGGATACCAAAAAAGCCCGCTCTTGGGCAGACCAAAGGTTACGGTGGTGCCGGCTCGTACCGCACAGCCATGGATGGCCCCACTGGTGGCATTAACGCCGGATGGTATGTCGAGAGAGAGTATCCGTTCAGGGGGAATGGTGGACAGCAGATCGATTACATCACGGTAGAGCCCGGTGACCGGTGCCTGTAACCCGGTTCCCAAAAGAGCATCAACGATCAGGTGTGCGTTATGAAGGATCCCTTGTACACCGTGTACAGCATTCTCTGATGAAACCTGATGGACCAGCGTACTGTCGAGGCGTTGATAGGTTTGGAGTGCGTCACCCGTTAGGGAGGATGGATCACAAAGAAGTATGATGCTGACGGCGTAGCCGGCCTGCGCCAGTACCCGCCCAACGACAAATCCATCACCACCATTATTACCTTTGCCCGCGAGAATGGCTATCGGACAGGGGCGTGGATGCAGCTCACGTATTACTGCCACGGCACCGTTTCCCGCCCGCTCCATCAGCTCAAGGCCGGGGGTGCCGGCGGCAATGGTTCGTTGGTCTAACTCACGCATGGATGCTGCCGAAACGGTGATCATGACCCCTCCAGTACCACCAGGGCAACGGCATGCCCACCGTCATGACTGATAGATAGGTGGATGTTCGTTGCGCCACGCTGCGCCATCACGTTGGCTGCTGCTCCACTGACAATCAGCAGTGGCTTGCCAAGTTCATCATGGATGACGCTCATCTCACACCATGATACGCCGTTTCGAAGGCCAGTGCCAAGTGCTTTCAAGAAAGCCTCTTTGACAGCAAAGCGGGCAGCGAGACAGTCAGCAGCCGTTGCCTTCCCGAGGCAGTAGGCCTGTTCCTCTGGGGTAAAAAGACGATCAAGCAGCGCCTGATTTTTTCGCGTCAGATGCTGTTCAAACCGGCTGGTGAGAACGGTATCGATCCCGACGCCGATAATCATGGTTTCAGTAAAGCCACCATGTCACTAACGGCACGCTCGAGGCCGCTGAACAGGGCGCGGGAAACGATACTGTGACCAATATTAAACTCATCAATGTCCGGATGGTTGGCCAGGGGAGCGATGTTGGTGTAGTTGAGTCCATGCCCCGCATGGACAATCAGCCCCCGTGAACGGGCATAGGTGATAGCATCAAGTATCGCCTGTAACTCTTCGTGACGTGAGGTGTCATTTTCAGCATCGGCGTACCGGCCGGTATGGATTTCAATAGCCTGTGCGCCACTGGCGACGGCAGCATCGATCTGTGGTTGATTCGGGTCTATGAAGAGGCTGACAATGATCCCGGCTCTACGGAGGCTCTGAACGGCTTCCGTAATGAGGGGAAGCAGTCCGGCTACATCAAGTCCTCCCTCGGTGGTCAGCTCCTGTCGCTTTTCAGGGACCAGGGTAACATGGTCAGG
>JBLIZM010000122.1:0-2566 GCA_048859855.1 Trichlorobacter sp. | reverse complement strand
AGTAATGAGCGGTTTCATTAAAGAACTAGCGCTGCTTTAAGCGGCGATGGGCCTGACGGAGAATCTCCTCGGTGCATTCCCATCCAATACAGGCATCAGTGATTGATACACCATAGGCCAATGCGCTCTTGTCAGCTGAGATTTTCTGGTTGCCTTCATTCAGGTTACTTTCAATCATCAGACCTGAAATAGTCTGGTTGCCGGCAACAACCTGCTCTATGACCTCATTCAGAACTTCGGGTTGGCGTCTAAAATCTTTACTGGAGTTGCCGTGACTACAGTCAACCATGATACTGGGTGCCTGGCCGGCTTTTTCAAGGCTTGCTTCTGTCTGCTTGATGTCATCAGGGAAGTAGTTCGGCTTACGGGATCCTCCCCGCAGTACAATATGTACATCGGGGTTTCCGGTAGTACGGATGATGGATGCCTTCCCTTCGTTATTTATCCCGAGGAAACTATGGGGCGATTGGGCAGCGGTCATGGCATCAAGAGCGATTTGGAGATTACCGTCGGTACCGTTTTTGAAGCCGATCGGGAATGATAGGCCACTTGCCAGCTCACGGTGGGTTTGAGACTCGGTTGTCCGTGCGCCAATGGCCCCCCAGGAGATTAGGTCGGCAACATATTCTGGTGTAATCGGATCGAGCATCTCATTTGCAACGGGAACGCCAAGTGAGGTTAGCTGACAGAGCAGCCCCCTGGCTATGCCGAGCCCCTTTGAAATATGGTGACTACCGTTCATGTCGGGATCATTAATCAACCCTTTCCAGCCGATGGTGGTGCGGGGTTTTTCAAAGTAGACCCGCATGACCAAAAACAACTGATCCTCAACTTCCCTTGCCAGTACCCGGAGGCGTTTAGCGTATTCAATGGCGGCATTGGGATCATGGATAGAGCAGGGGCCGACGACAACCATCAAACGACGGTCACGACGGTGAATGATATCTTTTAACTGCTCACGACTATTGGAGACCAGTTCACGACTGGCATCGGTCATCGGAAAAACCTGACGAAGGTCGTCAGGAGCAATAATCGGGGTGATCCCCGATACCTTCAGGTTGTTTGTTTTAATCATGGTGATCCTCGTGGTTAAAAAACTTCAACGACTTTACTGGATTGGGGCAGACATTGTCAAATTGTAAGGATAGTAGCTTAAAAAAAGCGGTTTTTCTTGATCGTGACGGTACGGTCAACATAGAAAAAGAGTACTTACATACCATCGACGAGTTTGAGTTTACCGAGCGTGCGCCGGAAGCAATCCGGATGCTCAACCAAGCTGGCTATCTGGTGGTTGTGGTGAGTAATCAGTCTGGAATAGCTCGCGGGTACTATAACCAGGAAGCCGTCCTGACCTTACATCGTGCAGTGGACCGCCTGCTGGCAGATAGTGGTGCTCGGGTTGATGCCTGGTATTTTTGCCCTCACCATCCTGATGTTCCTCTCGATGGTGGTGAATGTGATTGTCGGAAACCCTCTCCGGGGATGCTCATCAGCGCAGCTGCTGACCTCGGTATTGATTGTCATGCATCATGGATGATTGGTGATAAGGAGATAGACGTACGTGCCGGTCAGGCGGCTGGATGCCGTACGATACTCGTCACGACCGGCTATGGAGTTCACGAGCAACACGGTGTTGATAGCGCCGTACCCCGATGCAGGGATCTTTATGCGGCAGCTAAGCTGATTTGCGGTGGGGAAACCGATTAAAAGGCTTGATTCCTTCTTGAAATTAATCAGGTAGTTATCCTATACTAACCCGTTAGACATTACGAGCTGCAGGTCCCTGCAGGAGGAATAGAACCACATGCCACCGATTACTAAAGGAATCGTTCTGGCTGGCGGTGCCGGGAGTCGTCTGTATCCCTTAACGCTGGTAGCCAGTAAACAGCTGCAACCGGTTTATGATAAGCCGATGATTTACTATCCACTGGCCACCCTTATGGCTGCCGGTATTGATGATATCCTGCTGATTTCAACGCCGGCTGATACACCACGCTTTCAAACGCTCTTGGGTGATGGCTCCCGCTGGGGAATCAAGATCACGTATGCAGTGCAGGCTGAGCCCAAGGGGATTGCACAGGCTTTTGTGATTGGTGAATCGTTCATTGCGGGTGATCCGGTCTGCTTGATCCTTGGTGACAACATCTTCTACGGCAAGATGCATCTTGATCGCCTCGTTCGTGAGTTTGATGGTGGAGCCAGAATATTCGGCTATTATGTTAATGATCCTGAGCGCTATGGGGTCGTTAGCTTTGATGGCGATGGACGGGTCACCTCAATTGAAGAAAAGCCACAGACACCGCGTTCCCATTATGCGGTTCCCGGTCTCTATCTGTATGATGGTACGGTGACAACTATCGCACGCAATCTCGCACCGTCACCCCGGGGAGAACTCGAAATTACGGATGTTAACCGGACCTATCTTGCTGAGGGGACACTGACCGTTGAGCGTCTTGGTCGGGGAATTGCCTGGCTTGACACCGGTACGCATGCCTCGTTGCTTGAAGCAAGCAACTTCATTGAAACACTTGAAGCCCGACAAGGACTGAAAATTGCCTGTCTTGAG
>JBLIZM010000121.1:0-4539 GCA_048859855.1 Trichlorobacter sp. | reverse complement strand
TGTCAGGGGGTTAGCCCAGTGTCTGTACCAGTTTGGTTAGACGTGACACGTTACGGGATGCATTCGATTTGTGGATGACCCCTTTAGATGCTGATTTGTCGATGAAAGGAATGACTGAAGTCAGTGCGGCAACAGCAGCTGCCTTGTCTTTGTTTTCAACTGCCTCACGTACCCGCTTGATATAGGTCTTGAGGGTTGATTTTTGATGACGGTTACGGGCATTGCGCTTCGCGTTTTGCTTAATACGCTTGATTGCCGACTTGTGATGAGCCACGTCCTACCTCCGAAGTTTCGTACAGTGCTGGCACTGTGATTAATTAGAATGGTCGAAGCGAAATTTCTAACACGATGATTAGAAACTGTCAAGCCTAAATGTCGTTTGTGGCAGTAATCTTAACCAGTCGTCCTTGAACCGATAGTCGCCCTTGGCAGTACAGTGATACTGCTTCAACATAGACACGATGTTCTTCACCATGAATGCGTTGTGTCAGGCTATCGATGGTGTCGTCGGGGAGTACTGGCACTACCGCCTGTTGAATAATTGGACCGGTATCAGTGCCGCTATCCACAAAGTGGACCGTGCAGCCCGTATAGCGAACTCCATAGTCAAGAGCTTGTTGTTGCGCGTCCAGTCCCGGGAATGCAGGTAACAGCGCAGGGTGGATATTCATAATGGCATTGGGAAAGCTGTCAATCATAACCGGTGACAGGATGCGCATGAATCCGGCGAGAACAACCAGGGTAACGCCACGTTTTTGGAGCTCGTGCACAACGGCGGTATCGTAGGCCCGACGGTCAGCATAGTCTCGGTGATTAATAACAAGATGCGGAATACGGTGGTTTTCCGCTCGCTGTAGTGCATAGGCATCGTTTTTATTGCTTATGAGACAGACTATCTGAGCATTTGGAATCCGGCCGGACTCAATTGCATCGACAATTGCTTGAAAATTGGAGCCGTTTCCAGAAACCAGAACGGCAATCTTCACTGGAGCTGCCATCAGTTGAGTACCACCTGTGGGGCGCCAGCGTTGCATGGGACAATAGAGCCAAGCTTCCAAGCTGTTTCACCGAGGCTGGTGAGGTGTGATACCGCTGCGTCAGCTTGATCAGCAGGTACGGCTACAACCATGCCGACCCCCATGTTGAATGTTCTAAACATCTCGTCCCGCTCAACATTGCCTGCGCTTTGCAGGGTTGCGAAGAGGTGAGGAATCTGCCAACTGCTACAGTCAAGAGCAGCTGCACATCCGTCAGGTAGAATCCGAGGAATGTTTTCAAGGAGGCCGCCACCGGTAATATGAGCAATCCCGTTGATTGTCTGGGACTCAAGTAAAGAAAGAATGCTCTTGACGTAAATCCGCGTTGGTGTCAGGAGCATCTCGCCAACGGTTTTGTCCGTTCCCGGGAACAGACAGGCTACGGTTAGTGCCATCCGGTCAAAGACCAGCCTGCGGGCCAATGAATAACCGTTACTGTGCAGTCCGCTCGAAGCCAGGCCGATCAGAGTGTCACCTACGCGTATAGAGGATCCATCAATGATCCGGTCGCGTTCGACCACTCCAACGGTAAAGCCGGCGATGTCATATTCGCCAGCCTGATAGAAACCGGGCATTTCGGCAGTCTCACCACCAATCAGTGCGCAGCCTGCCTGACGGCAACCTTCAGCAATACCGGCGACAACGTGTGCTGAGGTCGCTGGATCGAGTTTGCCGGTAGCCAGATAGTCGAGAAAAAACAGTGGTTCTGCACCTTGGACAATGATGTCATTTACGCACATTGCAACCAGGTCAATGCCAACGGTATCATGAATGTCAGCGAGGAATGCCAGTTTGAGTTTTGTACCGACGCCATCGGTGCCCGATACGAGTACGGGGTTTTTATATTTTGTCGGCAGTGCACAGAGCCCGCCAAACCCTCCAATGTCAGCCATGACCTCTGGACGCATGGTTGATTTGACGAGCGGTTTAATTAAGTCTACGAAACGGTTACCCGCTTCAATATCGACGCCTGCTTCCTTGTAGGTGGCACGGTTTTGACTCACAAAAAACTCCTTAACAGTTGAAACGGCATGGTTTACAGATGATGTAATATTACTAGCCAATACCGGCTTAAAAGTCAATCAACAGCATAGCTGATTCTTGGGGTTTTATGGGATTTGAATCCGGGTGGAGGAGAGTTTGTTCTTGACAATGGTTTTGTTTTTGCCGTTATGTACGTAGATTGTTAGATGTTTAAATCAATTATCTAACGAGTTTCTCTTGAACAAGGTGCCTTGAGTATGAAACCTGTCCATCCTGTCTGGAATCTGCCGAACATTGTGACGTTGCTGCGGGTCGCCTGTGTCCCGCTCTTCGTGATGTTCATGCTATCACCGGGCAGACCGGAGGGGTTTTGGGCTGCGGTTATTTTTGCCTTTGCTTCCGCAACGGACTGGGTTGATGGGTACCTGGCCAGGAAAACCGGTACGGTTACGGTTTTTGGAAAGTTCCTCGATCCGGTTGCCGATAAATTGATCGTTACTGCGGCGCTGATTATGATGATACCATTTGGACGTGTCCCAGCCTGGATGGTTCTGGTGGTTATTGCCCGTGATATTGTCATCGGTGGCCTTCGTAGTGTTGCCTCATCAGAAGGGATTGTGATCGATGCTTCTGATCTCGGTAAGTTAAAGACTATTTTTCAGTTGGTAGCTCTGATTGGTTTAATTCTGCATTATGATTATCATTGGTTCTTTGGGTATGATCATCCACTGTTGTCTGTCAATATGCATAACGCCGGTATGGTGTTTTTCTGGGTTTCATTCATTATGACGGTCTGGTCTGGGATTGATTATACTCGTCGTTTTATTAAGGTGATTACCCGCTAGGTTGTTTCTTTGATGTCTACACTTCGTACACTCGCTAACCGCTTTTCCTGTGATCCGCAGCCTCTTGAGCAAGTGGCTAAACGGTATCCCTTTCGATTGTCCGATTATTATGCCAGCTTGATACAGTACGAAGGTGATCCGATTTGGCTTCAAGCGATTCCATCGCCCGACGAACTATCGGACACCATTCAACAGCCTGATCCCTTAGATGAAGAACGCTTGAGCCCTGTGCCTGGGCTTATTCATCGCTATCCTGATCGCGTTGTGCTTCTGACGACCAACTGCTGTGCGGTCTATTGTCGTTTCTGCATGCGTAAACGGTTTGTCGGACAGTCAGAGCAGATACCCTGTTCTCTCGATAGTATCCGTGAGTACCTCCAGTCCCATACAGAGATACGTGACCTGTTATTGTCTGGTGGTGACCCTCTATTACTCCCTTTGGAGCGACTTGGTTCTATTCTTGAAATGGTTCGCTCGATTCCCCATATTGAGATTATTAGAATCGGGAGCCGGTTGCCGGTCACTGACCCAGAACGTATCACGCCAGAACTGTGTCGCTTGTTATCACAGTACCATCCGCTATTTCTTAATACGCATTTTAATCACTCCCTTGAGTTGACCCCTGACGCAGCCGGAGCCTGTCAGCGTTTGCTGGAGCGGGGAGTGGTTCTTGGTAATCAAACGGTTCTTTTGAAAGGGGTTAATGATACGGCGCAGGATATTGAACAGTTAAATCGTGGATTGTTGACAATGCGTGTGCGCCCCTATTACTTGCATCAAATGGATCTGGTTCAGGGGACCCGCCATTTTCGGACACCGTTAGCCAGCGGATTACATATAATCGATCGACTCCGTGGTCGGTTGTCCGGTTTAGGGATTCCTCATTTTATGCTTGACCTCCCTGGTGGTAAAGGAAAGCTGGCATTGCAGCGTGGTGTCGGCAGACAAGAAGGGAGTGAGTGGGTTTTTACTAACTGGGAAGGAGAGGAGGTCCGGTATCCAGACCTCCCACACGAGTAGCGACTAACGAAACAGTTTTTTCATCTCGAGTACATTTCCCTGCTCTGTTCGTCGATATTCAACACTGTCCATTAATGATCGCATAATGAAAAGACCACGACCATGGTCTTGTAACTCATCGGAGGGTTCCTCTGGTCGATATTTCGGTATCAGGTCGAGATTAAACCCTTTGCCATGGTCAAAAACCTGGAGCAGGAGCAGGTTGTCATCAACCGTTATTCTGACGATTACTTCCTGTTCAGGGTCATTGGCATTGGCATGGATGATGGCATTGGCAAGTGCTTCTGTGAGCACAACATTGACCTGATATGCCAATGTTTCAAGATTACCGGAATACTGCTCTATCTGCGCTGCCAGCTCTTCACTAATCTTCCCAATTAAGCCGAGATATTTAGTCTGGTTCGGGATTCGTATTTTAAGTTCTATAAATTGATGCCCCATGGGTAACCCTCATCAGGAGGCGGCACAGGCCTCATCGGTTGTTTCGTAAATGTCAAATACCCTATGTAATCTGGTGAGTTCAAACATAGAGCGCACTTGAGTATGGAGCCCCGCTAATTTCAGGACACCCTGATGGGTTGAGGCATTTTTGAATCCAGACACTAACGCTCCTAGTCCTGAACTGTCAATGAAACGAACGGGTTGTAAATCAA
>JBLIZM010000120.1:0-7032 GCA_048859855.1 Trichlorobacter sp. | reverse complement strand
ATCAGTCTCAACCGCTGCAGGCGGGCAATCAAGACTTTTACCGCATGAGCGGAGAGGCAGGGCATCAGGTTGGCGTTGGGCCGGTGCATGCCGGTGTGATTGAACCAGGCCATTTCCGTTTCCAATGTTTTGGCGAGACCGTGCACCATCTTGAAATAGCACTTGGCTATCAACACCGTGGTATCGAAGCGCTGATGACCGATTGGCAACCGCTTCGTGCCCTGCGTCTGGCTGAAACCATCGCCGGTGACAGCTCCATTGCCCATGCCTGTGCCCATGCCCTGGGGGTTGAGTCGTTACACGGTATTAGTGCCAGCAGGAGTGCGTTACTCTTGAGGGGGATTGCCCAGGAGCTTGAACGGCTTGCCAATCATACGGGTGATCTTGGGGCGCTGGCTGGAGATGTTGGTTTTATGCCGACGGCATCGTACTGTGGTCGTATCCGGGGAGATTTCCTGAACATGACGGCGTTACTCTGTGGTAGTCGCTTTGGGCGAGGATTGGTGACGCTTGGTGGTGTCAGCTTCCTGCCGGACGAGGCTATGCTAAGGAGTCTGCGGCAGCGGCTGATTGCTGCCTCGGCTGAACTTACCAGTGCTATTGAGTTGTTGTTTGCAACGCCATCGGTAATGAATCGTTTTGAAGGTATCGGGGTGGTGTCCCGTGAGACTGCGGCAATGCTCGGTCTCGTTGGACCGGTTGCACGCGGTAGTGGGCTGTATCGTGATGTTCGTCACTTTAGGCCCTATGGCTGCTATAATGAGTATGTTATGCCGGTTATGGTGCAGGAGGAAGGTGATGTTCGGGCCCGTGCCCAGGTTCGTTGGGATGAAGCCCGTCAATCACTATGCTGTATCTTTGCGCTGCTCGACCAGTTGGAACAGAGTGATGGCATTGCCCATGTTCCACTGGGTGCCGGGTTTGCCGCTGACTGTCTTGTGGTGTCGCTCGTCGAAGGATGGCGCGGCGAGGTCTGTCATGTGGTGATGACTGACCATGCTGGTCGGATCGAGCGGTATAAAATCGGTGATCCGTCCTTTCATAACTGGAAGGGGCTGGAGCTGGCACTGCGGGGAGGTCAGATATCCGACTTTCCGTTAATCAATAAGAGTTTCAATCTGTCCTACTGCGGACATGACTTGTAGGGGGAAGTAATGCTGCGTGCCCTCAAAGAGCGATTCACCATCCAGGGGTTCCGTACCATGCGGTTTCCCGATGACCTGGTATTGCCGGATCAGTTCCGGGGACTACCGGAGCTTGATGCCACGGTATTAGAAGACCGCATGATCCCATTATGTCCGTATCAGGCCCTGGGGCGAGATGGTGATGGCTGGTTTCTCGACCTTGGTCGTTGTCTTTTTTGCGTTGATTGTCCGTTGATGCCGGCACTGCGCTTTAGTGGTGAATACCGTATGGCGGTACGTAATCGTGAGGATCTGATACTGAGGCCCGGTCAGTCACTGCGTCGAGCCGAACCGCTGACCGGCCAGCTGCATTCACTCTATGGCAAAAGTCTTAAATTGAGACAGGTCTGCGCTGGTGGCTGCAACGCATGTGAAGTGGATAGTAATGTTTTGACGACCATTGGTTGGGATATGGGGCGGTTTGGTATACAGTTTGTTGCTTCACCACGCCATGCCGATGCGTTGTTTGTGACGGGTCCGGTTACCGCTGGGATGCGAGAACCGCTGTATAAAACCTGGCAGGCTTTGCCGGAGCCACGTCTGTTAATCGCTTGCGGAAGCTGTGCCATAGCCGGTGGACCGTTTACGGGAAGTCCCGTGATTGAACCGGCCATTCCTGCTGATTTACCGGTTGATCTGTATATCCCTGGCTGTCCCCCTCATCCAGCGACGATTCTTGATGGTCTGTTACGCCTACAGGGACGGATTACTGATTAGCATATAATGATACGAATTATCGTGACTTTAGTTGATATATCAGCTAGGGTACTTAGTTGAAGCCTCGCTGCCTGACATTCTGCACGTCTGTTCCCATTTAACACCCCTGCAGTTATTTCCCGTTCGGTTTGCGAAACACTGTCCTGTCCGAGACCTGTGCTGATTTCATTAGCGGGGGAGGCGGGAGTTTTTTCAGGATGCGTCATGGTATGATGGCATCCATAGGAGTACGTATGTTGTTTACTGATTTACCCCTTCCCTCAGCAGTTCTGCGGGCTATCCGGGAGTGCGGCTATTCTGAAGCGACCCCTATTCAGGCTGCGGCAATACCGCAGGCAATTGAGGGGCATGACCTGATTGCATCGGCCCAGACCGGTACCGGTAAAACCGCTGCCTTTGTTCTGCCGGCACTGACCCGACTGCAAAATCGCTCCAGCCGCTCCGGCATCGGCCCTCGGGTCTTGGTTCTGACGCCGACCCGTGAGCTGGCAATGCAGGTCACGGATGCGGTTGCCCGCTACGGCCGTGGTACCCGCATGCGCTTTGGATCAATCCTGGGTGGTATGCCGTATCCCCAACAGGTTCGGATGCTTCGTCAGCCGATTGATCTGTTGGTCGCGACCCCTGGTCGCTTAATCGATCATATTGAAAATGGTCGGGTCGATCTTGGTCGGGTTGAACTGCTGGTTCTGGACGAGGCTGACCGGATGCTGGATATGGGATTTTCCGATGCGGTTGACCTGATTGCTAATCGCACGCCGGCTGATCGGCAGACCTTGCTGTTTACGGCGACTATGGATTCAACCATGGCCCGTCTTGCCAGTCGTCTCCTGAAAGACCCGCAACGGATTGATGTTGTTCCGGAGGGGGGAAAGCACGCCTGTATTGAGCAGCAGCTGTACCAGGTTGATGATTATCGCCACAAAGAGGCATTGTTGGTTCGTCTTTTGGAAACACTGCCGATAACCAGTGCCATTGTATTTTGTGCCACCAAGGTCGGGGCAGACGAAACGGCTGCCATGCTCAGACGGGACGGCTTCGCCGCCGCACCGATTCACGGTGACCTGGGGCAGGGGGCTCGTATGCGGACGCTGCGTGATTTCAAAAGTGGCAGGGTACGGATTCTGGTCGCCACCGACGTAGCGGCACGCGGTCTCGATATCAGTGGCGTGAGCCATGTTATTAACTTCGATCTGCCACGGGCTACGGAGGACTACGTCCACCGTATCGGCCGAACGGGTCGTGCCGGTGAGCAAGGGGTGGCACTGTCACTTGCCCTGCCAACCGAGGGTGGACTGGTTAGACGAATTGAAGGCTACCAGAAGCAGACTATTGAGCGCCATACGGTTGAGGGGATGGAGCCGAAGAAAAACTTCGAACAGTCCCGTAGACCACCGTCACGCCGTCAGGGACCACGATCGGCTGGTGGTGGCGGCCAGGGGGGGCGCCCTCCCAAGAAGTCCGGTAACGGGCCGTATGGTCGTAAAAAACCGACACGCTAACTTGCGCTAACAACAACGGGCCACCCAAGAAGAGGGTGGCCCGTTGTGCGTCTCATACCTATATCGGCTGATTAGACCATCGTAATGACGAGGTCTTCCTTCTCAACCTGATCACCTTCCTTGCATTTCACCGCATCAATAACGCCATCATGTTTCGCCTTGATGTTGGTCTCCATCTTCATCGCTTCAGTGACCATCAAGACATCGCCGGCCTTGACCACATCACCGGCCTTGACCAACAGTTTGAAAACCTTGCCCGGCATCGGTGCCCCGATATGCGCCGGGTTGCCTTTGTCAGCTTTTTCACGGAAGGCATCACTGTTTTTAACTGAGTTGTCCCGTACCACGACGGAGCGGTTGTTGCCGTTCAGTTCAAAGTATACGGTGCGGGTGCCGTCATCCTGCAGTTTGCCAATGGCATTCAGCTTGATGATCAGTGTCTTGCCCGGCTCAATTTCAATTGAGGTCTCCTGGCCTGGTTCTAATCCGTAGAAGAAGATCGGCGTTGGGATGACGGAGGTGTCGGAATACTCCTGACGATGACGGTCAAATTCTGGATAGACATTCGGGTAGAGGATCGCGGAAATCAATCCCTTATCGTCAATACCGTGCCCCAGTTTTTCCTCAAGTGTTTCACGCTCAAGATCGAAATCGGCAGGTTCCAGCAGCTCACCAGGGCGGCAGGTGATCGCTTCTTGGCCTTTTAAGATGATTTTTTGTAGTTCCTGTGGCCATCCCTGGTACGGTTGACCCAACATCCCTTTAAACATCCCCACGACTGATTCAGGGAAGGCCAAATCTTCCGTTGCGGTGAAGACGTCAGCCGGTTGCATGTTGTTTTTAACCAGGAACATGGCCATGTCGCCAACAACTTTTGAGGATGGGGTTACCTTGACGATATCACCGAACATCAGGTTGACCTGGTGGTACATTTCCTTGCACTCTTCCCAACGGTCCAAAAGTCCCAGTCCCGCAACCTGTGGCTTGTAGTTGGAGTACTGTCCACCAGGTATCTCGTGGTGATACACTTCGGCGGTGCCGGACTTAAGTCCTGATTCGAACGGCGCGTAGTAATCACGGACCGTTTCCCAGTAATTAGCGAGTTTTTGCAGCCCCTGCTGGTTCACCAGCGGGTCGCGCTCAGTTCCAGCCAGTGCTGCGGCCAAGGCGTTGAGGTTTGGCTGTGAGGTCAAGCCAGATAACGAGGAGAGGGCGGCATCAACGATATCGACTCCAGCCTCAGCGGCCTTCAGCAGCATGGCAGATCCGTTCGAGGAGGTGTCATGGGTATGCAGATGAACCGGAATGCCGATCTCCTGCTTGAGGGCACTTACCAGCTTGTAGGCAGCCATTGGCTTTAAGAGGCCGGCCATGTCTTTAATGCCGAGGATATGAGCACCCATTTTCTCCAGCTCTTTGGCCATGGAGATATAATACTCCAAGGGGTACTTATCCCGGTTCGGATCGGTAATGTCACCGGTGTAACAGATTGCCGCTTCACAAATCTTACCGGTTTTTCTAACCGCTTCCATGGCAACTTTCATGCCGGTGGTCCAGTTGAGTGAGTCGAAGACCCGGAAGATGTCGACACCAGAATTGGCAGCTTCTTCAACAAATTTCTGTACGACGTTGTCCGGGTAGTTGGTGTAGCCAACCGCATTGGATCCACGCAAAAGCATCTGGAACAGGATGTTTGGCACTGCTTCAGACAGCTTGTGGAGGCGTTGCCATGGATCTTCCTTCAAAAAACGCATTGCGACATCGAAGGTGGCTCCCCCCCAACACTCCAGGGAGAACAGTTCTGAGCCAAGGTAGGATGTCGGCTCCGCAATCTTAAGAATGTCGTGACTTCTAACCCGGGTAGCCAGCAGGGACTGGTGGGCATCCCGCATTGTGGTATCGGTCAAGAGTAACTTTTGCTGGTTAAGAATCCATTGTGACAACCCTTCCGCACCCAGTTTCATGAACAGGTCTTTTGATCCTGTTGGCCGTGGTTGGGTAAAGTCGATGGCCGGTACGGTTGCCTCGATCAGCTCAGAGGACTTTAACGGCTTTGTGATACCCGGCGAACCGTTGACCACAACATCACCGATAAAGGAAAGTACTTTGCTGGCCCGGTCCTTCTTCTCCTTGAACTGGAGTAACTCCTGGTGCTTTTCAATGAACGAGGTGTCGCAGTGTCCTTCAAGGAACACCGGATGGGTGACCACGTTCTCCAGGAAGCTGATGTTGGTTTTCACTCCCCGTACCCGGAACTCCTGCAGGGAACGATACATGATATGGGCCGCCTCCGGGAACGAGAGTCCCCAGGCCGTGACCTTAACCAGTAGCGAGTCGTAGTGGGGGGTGATTTTAGCACCGGTTGAGGCGTTACCAGCATCAAGACGTACCCCGAACCCGGCTGCGGAGCGGTAGGTGGTGATGGTACCAAAATCAGGGGCGAAGTTGTTGGCAGGGTCTTCTGTGGTGATACGGCACTGAATCGCATAGCCACGCATATCGATCGAACTCTGCGACGGGATGTTAATTTGGGGATCGGACAGTGAATACCCCTGGGCGATCAGGATCTGGCTCTGCACCAGGTTGCGACCGGTAATCATCTCGGTGACAGTGTGCTCGACCTGGATCCGTGGGTTCATCTCGATGAAGTAGTAGTGTCCCTCCTGATCAACCAGGAACTCGACGGTGCCGGCGTTACGGTACTTAACCTGACCGGCGATTTTCAGTGCGGCAGTACAGATTTCATCACGCTGGCGTTGGGTCAGACAGAGTGATGGCGCGAACTCGACCACCTTTTGATGGCGGCGCTGAATTGAACAGTCGCGCTCGAAGAAGTGAACCAGATTACCGTAGTTGTCACCCAGTACCTGTACTTCGATATGTTTTGGGTTTTCTATGTAGCGCTCTAAAAAGACGGTTGGGTTACCAAAGGCGGCCTTTGCCTCGCTTCGCGCGGCATCGAGACCCTCCACGAGTTCTTTCTGGTTACGGGCAACCCGCATGCCGCGACCACCACCACCGGCTGCTGCCTTGATGATGATCGGGTATCCGTGATCCTTGGCAAAACGAAGTGCTTCTTCTTCTTTCTCGATCGGATCTTCAGTCCCCGGAACAACCGGAACGGAGGCAGCTACTGCTGCTTTACGCCCCGCGACCTTATCGCCGAGTGCACGCTGCATATCAGCGGTTGGTCCAATGAATGTGATCCCGGCCTTTTCACACTTCTCCGCAAACTCAGCGTTTTCCGCCAAGAACCCGTAGCCAGGGTGGATCGCATCGACCTCTGCCTTGAGTGCTAAGGCGATGATTTCATCAATACCCAGATACGCATCAATCGGTGACTTTCCCTTACCAATCAGGTAGGCCTCGTCAGCTTTATACCGGTGCAGGGAGAGCTTATCCTCTTCAGAGTAGAGAGCAACGGTACTGATGCCGAGTTCGGTACAGGCACGAAAAATCCGGATTGCAATCTCTCCCCGGTTTGCAGCCATGACCTTCCTGAATCTGTTGAGCTTCTTCACGTGTGATACCTCCGAAGTGTTTTTCAGTCTTATCAAAGTATGGTTGAGCTATTTTTAGTGCTACTTAAAAAAGCCTTGTTATTTTAAGAGGTTACAGCCAAAAGCATG
>JBLIZM010000119.1:0-3614 GCA_048859855.1 Trichlorobacter sp. | reverse complement strand
AGAACTCACCCTGGTTAATCCGTGATGGCACCAGGAAGTCCCGTGCCCCTTCCGGCGTTGACTTGGTTAAGAAGGGGGTTTCAAGCTCAAGGAAACCGTTTTCAGTCAGATACTGACGGGTTACCTGGCCAACCTGGTGTCTAAGCATTAAATTTTGCTGAAGCTGAGGGCGACGCATATCGAGGTAACGATATTTAAGCCGGATGTTCTCGTTAACATCACTATGTTCGTCCAGCATGAAAGGCAGCGCCTTGGAACGGTTTAACAGCCGGCATTCCAGGACCTGAATTTCAACTTCACCGGTCTTCATGGCTGGATTGACTGTCCCCTCGGGGCGCGGAATAACCGTACCACGAACTGCCAGTACGTATTCGCTGCGAACACCTTCGGCAACACTGTGGGCAGCGGAATTGACCTCTGGATCAAACACCACCTGCGCAATACCTTCACGATCACGCAGATCAATAAAAATCAATCCGCCATGGTCACGACGTCTCAGCGCCCATCCCATCAGGATTACCTCACGACCGATATCCTGAGCGGTCAGGGTGCCACAGTAGTCAGTCCGTTTCCAGTTTCCAAGTGTATCCATGCGTCTGTATGCTCCTTACGAAAAGTAAATAAAACGAGTCCGTACTACTGTATCCAACGGCCGATATTACGCCAGCGGATATTAAACTTGTACCATGGGCCGTCAATCGACCAGTACTTGATGAACGCCAGCCCCTTTAACTGATCACGGCGAACAAATTTCCAGAATCGACTATCATAGGAACGATCACGGTTATCCCCCATGACAAAGTAGGCATTGGCAGGGACGGTAATTGGGCCAAAGGTGTCCCGAGGATTTTGCTCACCCGGTATCATGGTGGATTCCTTGTGTACCGCCTGGGGAAGTACATACGGAACCCCATTGACAAAAACCTGTTTGTCACGTCCCTCAACCACATCACCGGGAACGCCAACCACCCGCTTAATAAAGTCCTTGCTAGGGTCCTCCGGGTATTCAAACACAACGACATCACCACGGCGAGGATCACGAATCGTTAGGATGCGTGTATCGGTGAACGGGATCTTAGTACCATAGAGAAACTTATTAACCAACAGGTGGTCACCAATCAGCAGGGTATCTTCCATCGAACCTGACGGGATCTTGAACGCCTGCACAACATAGCCACGGATTACCAGTGCCAGCAAAATTGCAATCAGAATCGACTCGATATAATCCCGTGCAACACTTTTTTTCTTGATAGGGCTTCCCTGCCCTACACCTGCATCTTGCATTCGTTAGCGTCCCCTATTTATCTTCAACCTTGAGAATTGCCAGGAAGGCTTCCTGCGGCAGCTCAACGTTGCCGACATTTTTCATCCGTTTCTTACCTTCTTTTTGCTTTTCAAGCAGCTTTCGTTTACGGCTGATATCGCCGCCATAACACTTGGCAAGAACATCTTTACGTAAAGCCTTGACTGTTTCACGGGCAATAACCTTGTTACCAATCGCCGCCTGAATCGCCACCTCGAACATCTGACGTGGAATAAGTTCCTTCATTTTTGAGACGAGGTCGCGACCACGGAAATACGCCTTATCGCGGTGAACAATCAATGACAACGCATCGACAATTTCACCATTGATGAGAATATTCATCCTGACCAACTCACTCTGCCTAAAGTCAAGATGTTCATAATCAAGAGAAGCATACCCCTTGGTTATCGACTTCAAGCGATCATAAAAATCAAGCACGATCTCATTGAGCGGCAGTTCATAGACAATCATAACTCGTGTTGGCGTCAGGTACTTGATTTCACGCTGGACACCACGCTTCTCTTCACAAAGTGCCAACACCCCGCCAACGAACTCATTCGGCACATGGACATGGGCCAGGATGAACGGCTCCTCCATATACTCAATCAGTTGTGGTTCAGGCATGCGAGCGGCCGACTCAATTTCAATCATACTGCCATCGGTCTTGTGAATCTTATAGACAACGGTCGGTGCGGTGGTGATCAAATCAAGTGAGAACTCACGCTCAAGCCGCTCCTGAATAATCTCCATGTGCAACAGGCCAAGGAATCCACACCGGAAGCCAAATCCAAGAGCCACTGAGGTCTCAGGCTCGAAGGAAAAGGAAGAGTCATTCAACTTTAATTTTGCCAGTGCGTCACGAAGCTGTTCGTACTGGGAAGTGTCAATCGGATAGAGTCCGGAGAACACCATCGGCTTAACTTCTTTAAAACCATCAAGCGGTTCAGTACACTGACGATGGAACAGTGTGACGGTATCACCAACCTTGGCATCGGCAACATCTTTGATGCCGGCAATAATAAAGCCAACCTCTCCCGCTGCCAACTGCGGGACCTCGACCATCGAAGGAGCAAAGACGCCGACCTTCAGTGCCTCATAGCTTCTGCCGGTCGATACCAGTAACACCTTATCCCCTTTTTTAAGGGTTCCTTCAAAGATCCGCACAAGGATAATAACCCCTTGGTACTGATCATACCAGGAGTCGAACAAAAGTGCCTTCAGCGGCGCATCAGGGTCACCGGTCGGTGCTGGAATCTTTTTGACAATCTCTTCAAGAATCTCATGGGTACCTATCCCTTCTTTCGCGGACGCGAATACCGCGTCATGGGCATCAATACCAATAATCTCCTCGATTTCCTGCTTGACTCTTTCAGGCTCAGCAGCAGGCAGATCGATCTTGTTTAATACTGGAAAGACTTCTAGATCGTTATCCAATGCCAGATAGACGTTTGCAAGGGTTTGAGCTTCAACCCCCTGTGAGGCATCAACCACCAGCAGTCCGCCTTCACAGGCAGCCAGCGAGCGGGAAACCTCATAGGCAAAGTCAACATGGCCCGGTGTATCAATCAGATTAAGAATATAGTCTGTTCCATTGTCTGCTCGATAATTGAGACGCACCGTCTGAGCTTTGATCGTGATACCACGCTCCCGCTCCAGGTCCATCTTATCAAGAAATTGACTCTGCATCTCACGGGCCGTTAATGCACCGGTATACTCAAGCAACCGGTCAGCCAGTGTAGACTTGCCATGGTCAATATGAGCGATTATGGAAAAGTTTCGAATCGTGCTTATCTGCATGCATACCCACTAAAATTGTGATACGAACGGAATGGTAAAGAATAGTTGAGGAGCTACTGAAAGTAAAGTATAAAACGACCTCAAAGTGGTATTAAAACGGCTATTGCAGTAGGCTTTCACCATGAATCATGCAGCACTGGAGGGGTTATGTACCGATTGGTAATTATTGTCTTCGTCACCGCACTGTGTATTCCCATGAACGGATGCATCAGTGTTCCATCAACCGTGAAACCAGTCAGTTCATTCAATCAACAACGTTACCTTGGAACGTGGTACGAAATAGCCCGCCTCGACCATTCCTTTGAGCGAGGACTCATCAAGGTCTATACCACGTATCAGCTCGGTCCTGATGGAACCATCATCGTCACCAACCGAGGATTTGATCCAATCAAGAACCGCTGGAATGAAGCCATTGGTAAAGCATCTGCTGTAGACTCACCGGAAATTGGCCACCTCAAGGTAACCTTTTTCTGGCCATTCTACAGTTCATACATCGTCAGCTATCTTGACCCAA
>JBLIZM010000118.1:0-2854 GCA_048859855.1 Trichlorobacter sp. | reverse complement strand
GCTCTCATTGCTGGTGGTCAAGCTGGCGCTGATGCGTTCTCAAGAGCGATGGATCAAATGCGAACGATGACACCTGAACAACGCGACCAATTCATCGCGGCCACTCAACGCGGCGACCAGGCCGTGCAAGAGGAGTTTGGCTGGGCCGGTGATGCGATGGTCGGTATGGCTAAACTTGGCCGCAACGTAATGGGAGCTGCTACAAGCGGCTATGATGCAGCGAAGGAGTGGTTAACTGGTAAATCTGATCTATCGGAAGCCGCTAAAGGGATGAGCATTGAGGAACGCGGCGCGTTCTATGCAGCAGCTCTATCCTCTGCCGCAGAAGCCGGTGGTGGAGCGGCGCAGCAGTTTATGAACCAGTATGGCGATGAGTTCAAAGAGACAATGCAGTCAATTGCTCAAAACCGCTATGGACTTACTCAAGCACAAGCTGCTGTTTATGCTGAATCCTTTGATACAAACGAAGGACGCATGGATCAGGCAGTTCAGAACCTGAAAATGGAATATGCAGAACGTAACCCGGATGGTTCACCAATGATGCAAGGTGGTCAGCCTGTTCTTTCTCAGCAGAACGAAGAGTTTACAGACAAGCTGGTAAACGTATTGCAGAACTCGACAGGGGCAGGAGATCGTTCAGGAAGCTACTTGACTGCTGTCAGGGGGTACAACATAGCAAATCAGAGGTTCTAAAAGACCAATCAATAATAAGGGGGCCTGATGGCCCCCTTATTCGTCTCCAGCTCCAATATGGTAGCGCTGGTCAAAATCATAGGAATCTTGAAATCCACCAGCATGTTTTTTTCTGCGCCGGGTTGGCGGTGCCTCTTTATATGCTGACCGCGCAGCACGGATAAACCATGTTAGCCCAAACAGAGCCCCGACAGCCAAAGCAACTTGCCACTGGAAGTAGGCAATCCCTCCCCAGAAGATAACAGCAGCCCAAAGACTTCTGTGAATAAAAAACAGGAAGCGCGCTCCCCAAACGGCAAAAGGAGCCAGGGCGACAGCCAGCCCCCAAGACGTATCAGCCATCATAGCTATCCCTAGAAGGACAACTCCCAGCAGAAAAATATTGACCACATGTTTCATACCAACCCCCTTACTCTTTACCTCCAGTTTACCACAGCATCAAAAAATGCAACTGTGAAAATTTGACTATTTTTTGCTAAATAAGCATTCCATTGGCAATTTTTATGATTAGAATTTGCTCTGAAACTTTCACATGTGAAAGTTAGGCCTTACGGAACAAGGCATTTGTTGACAAAGCATTACATAGTTGAACATGTCAAACAGATCGCATACACTATGGAATAGGCCATTGCTAACGCTTTGGTCCCCATCTGCAACACCGCAGAGTTCTCTTTCCCAAATACCTCGTATTGTAAACACCATCATCCTCGTGTGGTCGGGTCGCACCTTTGCCTACCCTACCCTCATCAGCTCCTGCTGTATTCGCAATTTCAGCCCTCGCTGTATCCCTAAAATCACTTATACCTAAACGCTATTTAATATCACAAAATACCGCACTTCCCGTGCGCTATTTCCGCCATTCTTTTGGCGCACTTTCCATTACTATCGCAAAAATATTCGTATCCCATTGATTACTAACAGTATTGTAACTTTGTTCCGTCGGTACAAAGTTAAGTGTATGTTTTTAAAGGTTTTTTATTGTTAACAGCATCATTATTTGGGCTTATAAAGGCGCAAAATATGTCAGTTTGTGACAATAGAAGAACTCTAAAAGCGTTCATTGAATAACGCACTTTTTGTATGGGTAACAACGCAGTTTAAGGGGTGGCAAACAATGGATAAATGCCAAGTGATAGACATCCCAAGCGACCCAGAGAAGAAACGTGAGTGGATCAAGTACAAACTCAAGATCCAGGGGCTTTCTCTGGCCGCATTGGGCAGAAAACACAAAACATCTCGGCAGGTGGTGTCTACGGCACTCTACAAGCCCAGTCCACGCTGGGAACATGAGATAGCGACAGCTTTGGGTATGAAGCCGTCTGAGATTTGGCCGGAGCGGTATGACGAAGAACACGAAATACCCCTCAGACATAAGGAGGCAAGCTGATGAAGAACAAAGCCAAGGCGCTGGTTCTGTCTGCGGCTCTCCTGTCATCAACAGCGAATGCTATTGACCTGAGCGGAACCATCTTCGACAAAGCGGCGAAAGCATATAACCTCGACCCTCTTCTAGTGTATTCGGTCGCATTGGCCGAATCTGCATCAGGGAGAGGTAATGGCTCTATAAGTCCTTGGCCTTGGACGCTTCGCGTTCCTGGGCTTCCTTTCTATGCCAAGTCGGAAGATCAGGCAAAGGCTAAGCTCGCAGAGTTTCAGCAGCAGTACGGTCGTGCCATTGATGTCGGGTTCATGCAAGTGAGCATCCGCTGGAATGGTCATAGAGTTTCTTCTCCAGCAGATCTTCTCGACCCTGAGACCAATGTCATGGTTGGGGCAGAGGTGCTATCAGAAGCCATTCAGTCATCTCCAAATGACTTGGAGCTTGGCGTTGGCCGCTATCACGCCTGGGAAGACGAAATCCGAGCCAGAAACTATGGTAGCCGAGTCTTGGCTATCTATCGCAACCTTCGTGATTTGTGAGGGGGCGGAATGTTGGAACTGGATATTATTGGTGCGTGGGATGCAAGAGCCGTCAACCTCGATCAAGAAGAAGCTGATAGAAACGTCTACGAGTTCGATCTGACATTGTGGAACCTGCTATCCACTCTGGCAAAAGAACGTCCAGATGATGCGGCCTCACAATTTTCTTTGGGCATGGACACCGTTCTAAAGCTGTCACTGGCAACACCTTCCCAATTGGAAGCTCTGGCTTCTGGCGTGT
>JBLIZM010000117.1:0-6895 GCA_048859855.1 Trichlorobacter sp. | reverse complement strand
GGACTGGCATCCATAGCTGAATCCAGAGGATGGTTTGTACATATTTCCCGGCTAACTGGAGGCCGAAGCTGCCCATCACGATAATAAAAGCAATGATCGGGGTTATAGCATAAATAAAGCCTTCAAAGAACGTCAGCATTGGTCGGACGACGGTCATGAACATCGACTGCTCTGCGGCCCACTGAGTATTACGTTGCTGAATGGCTTGGTTGATCATCAATGCAGAGCCGTAGTCCTGGAGGTCCTGATAACGTCCTGCTGCGGCTTCATAATAGAGGGGCTCCAGAACGGCGGCTTTCAGATAGTCGATTGATGACGTAGTTGTGGCCCCCATTGCTTGCAGGGAGTCAGTTAGCTTAGTTATAGCGTTATCGCCAGTTGATGTGTCAATACCCAGTAGGCTGTTAAGAGCATCAACAACAACCGGGCTGCTTAGGTTGGCGGTTGCAGTGCTAATAGCCACCCATCCGTCAGTACATGTGTAGTCAGCGCCATCAGGGTTTGATGTGGACAAATACAACCGGGTTCCGTAGAGCTGAGAGTTGAACCGCAAAGCTGAGTCGGTTGAACGGTTCATCAACTCATCAAGGGACATTAGGTTGAGATCAACTTTCGTCAACGTGCATTCCCGAATGTAGTTGTTCCAAGAACGCCTCACATCAACATAGCCGCCCCCATTTGCTGAATTAAGCGCAGTGAAAACCCCGGTGTCATAGGCTCGCCGTCTGACGTCATTCAACAGTTTCAGTGTTTCGGAAAAGTGGCTTTCCGTGACATTGGGTACGATTACTCCATATCCGGTTTCAAACAAATTGGTGATGGTGTATCCCACGTTGGATATGACACCTCCAGCAAAGCCCACCCCAATAGGGACATTGGCGACGACTCGAACCTGCCCTGTATAAGCGTCCTCGATAGTCACAGTTGTGGTTGGGCCGAAGAAACAGGCATATAGAATCCAACCTACCAGCACTTGCTGGAGGTTGATTTGCTTTGCGCCCTGAAAGACGGACTGAATACAGATCATCAAGACCCCAAGAAGCAGGCCAATACTGACCATCTTCTCGAAGTCTCCGGTGCCGGTGATCATTGATACTGCAATCAGGATTTGCTCCAGAAAAGCAGAGTCACCGATAGAGTGGATTGAAAAAGCTCCCATTCCAATGGCCCCTTAGTTCGTGCTAGGAGGATTGGACAAAGTTGCCAGCATGTATTTTTGCTTGCGGATGTTGTCCAGTAGGTTGTTGTATTTCTCAATCTGGCTTGCCAGGTCGCCGTATTGAGAGGACAGAATTGTGTATTCAGCGCGGATTTGCTGTTGCGATTGCGCGAGAAGCTCCAGTGCCTCTTTCTTGTAGGGCGATTTGCTATTAGCCATCGCAATGCGAGCTGCACGGAAGAACTCTTCCGAGAAGCTATACATCATGGTCAGGGCTATCGCTCCTGATGACTCTGTTGCGAACAGGTTAGCGCCGTCCTGTGAAAGGACAGACAAATTACGAACGATGGTGCCAATCCCTCCAGGGAGGTTAGAAACAAAGGCCTTTTCTGGGTCGGTTAAGGTTCCAGAGTTCGTTGCGTATTTGTAGATGACGCCAGGCGTAGAACTGGTTCCCAATAGCATGTCGGTGATCTGGTTCTTGATACCTTTGAGCACGACAGTTTTATTGCTGGAGCCAGCACTCAGGCAGTTGGTCGTATCAGAATCACATGAATAGATCTCAACAGAACCGCCTGAAATCAGGTCTGACAAGGTGATCTTGTTACCTGGTAGGGTCGTCAGAGGGGTTGTTTTCGCACCAGTGCCGGTTGAGTTCGGGTCGTTTACCAGATCACCAATGATGACTGTGCCGGTTAAAGACATGATCGCTTCAAGAAGGGTGTTATCCCCGTACTGGAACCAGGTGTTGGCGTTGTTGCTCTTGAGTTGCTTCCAGACGATGTTGCCAATCATCTTGTTGTATTCGTCAGGCTTATTGGCTTTCAGTTCTTCCAGGGGACTCTTGCCGCTGGTTTCCTGCTTGGACCCGAAGAAGTCTTCATACAGGCCGGAAGTTGTCGCGGTTATAGAAGCATCAGTTTTGTGTTTAAGGTCCATGCCACTGGTTAGGTCGTTCACGAAACCTTGAGCGAGCTGGCAGGAGTTGCCCAGATGTTGGTTGAGCGCTTGCACTTTCTTCTGGAAGTTCTCTATCCACTTCGCTCCGTCCGGGAAAACGTTATCGAGCGCAAGCTGGAAGGCATAGCCCTTGGCGTTGGCTGCTACAGCCCGAAGGAGTTGGACAATTTGATCCGCGTTAATGAAGGAAAGCGAACCGCCGAACAGATCTACACCACCGCAACCAGCTTTCCATGATGGAGGGGCAAAGCTCACCAGGTTCTCGTCGAAGATTCGTGTCTTTGCAGTGAACCGGCCACCAGCTAAAACGCCACGTCGTTGGCTCTCATAAACCCCAGGTGGTGTTGTGTTGCTCATTTCATTGAAGAGTTTGTCCATTTGTGATTGGAGGCCGTTAGCGGCTATCGCCCCTGTCGGTGCCATGACGAGACTGGCCGCCACACTCAGGGCAAGCAGGCTCCTTTTTAATGTCTTGTGCGTGACCATCTTAGTTCTCCTGTAATTTGTCCCGGATGTACTTCATGAGTTGTTCCGGTGGCACAAAGTTGTCTTTATCACCGCTCGCTTGAGATAGCTGTTTGAGGTCAGAGCCCAGCTCTGGTGAGGCCAAGCGTTCGGCTATGTTGTTTTCCAGGTTGAGTACCGGACGTGTACGGTTAAACTCTTCGTCTGTGACCCAACCATTGCGTTTTGCTGCGACCAAAATCCTGTGATTCAGCTCAGGAAGAGACATTGGCCCTTGTCCTATAGGAGCGAACTGACCATCTGGAGATGCGAGGTAAACAGCAGGGAAAGTTACGATACCAAGTTGTTTGGCATGGCCTTCATCGGTTTTGTAATGGGGGAAAAGCCCACTGGGGAGTGGTTTGCCGTCCATAGATACAGGAATGATCGAGAATCCTTCTCCTTGTTCCAACATCTTGATGAGCGGTGCTTGCAAGTCACTGTAGTCATCGTCGGACTTGTAGAAGAAGAATATCCCTACGCGGTCGGCTACGCTTTTGAGTAGCATGTTTTTGGCGTTACCAGCGTCACGATCAACCTGTTGTGAGGCAAACGTGGCAGCAGGACGTCGAGTAATTTCATCCAAGAAAGGATCACCTACGACCGCCAACTCTGTAGCATCTGAAAACTGTTCAGAGCGATCTATCGCAAATCGCTGCAAATAGAGAAATGTCCTGACGTTTTCGACGGTAGGATTGTTCCAAGCAAGGTCTTTGTACTTGGGTAAGTTTTCCCGGAACCATTCCGCTGAGAACATTTCTGGGCCGCTCGGTAGCGGAGCAGCAGGCTTCGGCTGTGTAGGCTTCGCTTCTGCCACAGGCTTTGGTTTGGGCTTTTCGGGTTTTTTCTCTGGTTCTTTGGGCTCTTCCTTGTACCAGAACCAACCCTCTTCCTTTCGCTCATAAAAACCAGGCCGTGTGCCATCTTGAGCCCAAGCCTGGTGTGATGCCCCCAGCGTGAGCGCTGCAAGGAGCAGTAAATTCAAAGGTGATTTTTTCATAGTCTCACGCACGTATTTTCCCATGCTCGATATGGTAGAGGTGGGAGGCGTGAAATTAGGCAGGTGTAAGCGCCCATTTAGGGCGCTTAGAGCGTTTTATTTGTCAACTTTCACATGTGAAAGAATTGACCAAACTATTTGGTCGTGTCCTCTTCAACTTCTGTCGCTTCTGCGGCCATCTTCATCTGCTTCTCGACCATGCGTTTTTGGGTGATGTAGCGGATAACCATCTCGACAGCGCTGTTCAATGCAAGGATTCGCATCGCTCTGGTGGATGCAACGTAGAGCAGGTTTATTTCATCGTCACGGGCCATTGGGTCGAGCTCTGGGTCCAGGACATCCGGAAAGTCGTCATAGAGCTGAACAAAGTCCCACTCCAACCCTTTGCACCGATGAGCTGTTGAGACCGTAATGTCAGCCCCAAACTCTTCTTTGACTGTATTGCGTCGTAGAGTGGTGAGTCGTTCAGGGATTTCATCGTAGCTGTTGATGATCTTGACAGCCCTCATCATCTCAGGGTCTTTGGTCGCCTTCGCTACTTCTTGATACTCGAAGTAGTCTTCATACTCATCAAGCAGTTTCTTATTCTTTACCCGGTCTGGCTCTGCCATCGAAAACCAGTACAAATCCTGGAGCTCATTGATCTGGTAAGCGTCGATTCCACCGACCCAGAAAACCTGCGCTCCGGATTCGGTCGCAGAGAGCGCCGTCTCTATAACCCCCATGACAGTTCGGTGAAGTATTGCGCGATGGCCCACATCACCTGGTAAAAACATGACTACCTGATCTGCTGGTCCCCGGCCAACAACAGGTCGTGTTTCACCTTTGAGTTCAAGAAGGGCGTTTGCCACCAGGGAAACGTTAGGGCCAAAGCGGAAGCTATGAGTGAGATAGAGTTGGTCGGCGTTCATGAGCTCTTTGCTATCAAGGGCGTTGTTTGCGCCTCTGAACCTATAGATCTGCTGGTGGCGATCTCCAACCAGGATTACCTTGCAGTTCTGCTGTAGGACGATGCTACTTGTTACGGGGTTAGCGTCTTGTGCCTCATCAAAAAGAATGGTGGTGTACCGGCGAGACAGATTCGGCATCCCGAGCTGATACTGTTTGAGGTAGCAGTCGTGTACGGTCGGGAACGGATCTTGAACGTTTGTCATCCGTTTCCATATGAGCTCAGCACCTTCGACCACCTGGATTTGGTATCTCTCCTGTTTGGACGTAAGCACTTTACCCGTATCGGCGCGAGCAAAATGCGTATAAAGAATCCGCATGTCTGCACTGCACATAAAGGCGTTGAGCGTATCGAGAATATCTTTGGCAAACGTCCAGTTCTTGGTATTCACCGCTTGGGCAATATCGGTGAGCCTTAGGTTGCCGGAGAGTTTGTGCTGGTAGCCCCGTCCTATAGTTGCGTAGGCAAGCTGGTGGGACGTTTTGCAGTCTACGTTTGCAGGAAACTTTTCTCTTGCCTCATCGCGGATAGCCCGGTTGTATGCCAAGTAGAGGATACGTGAATCGAGGTTGTTGTGGGCGTACTTCACCAGTGTCGTGGTTTTACCCGTTCCAGCGTAGGCCTTAACGACAAGGCGAGGCCCTTTGTACTGAGTGATCAGTGATTGTTCTGGTGTGTCAGGAGGAAGTTGTTTCATGATGCCCCCTACGACAAACACATCTGGAGAGTGATGCGCTTCTTTTGTGTCGAGAGGAACGTGCTGATCCGCTTTTCTTCTCGGGGGAGGGATACTTCACAATCCAGATCTGTCCACCAGTCTGGGGCTTTACCTTGAGCCACCTCCGTAACCCAACTATGGAGACGGTGTAACCAGCGATAGTCGCCAATAGATGAGGCGGCTAGTGTCATAGCCTCCTCAATCTTGGTTTGAAGAGCCGCAGCTCTGTGTCGCCACTCTTCTGAATATTTAGCCTTTCGCGCCATCAGTTTTCCTCTTTCTTTTTCCCTCCCTTACCAGCTTTAACGAGCTCTTGCTCCAACCCAGAAATTTTGGTCAGTGCATCATTGAGTCTTTGTTCGAGGCTCTTGGCCTGCTGGTCTTTTTCCTGCAACTGACCAGCCATCATGCCTTTGTCTTGAACAAGAGCGCGAGCTTCTGCTTCGGCGCTGGATAATTTGGCGTCCAGCTTTTCTACCTCTCCAGATAGGCGCTGGCACTCTCGTTCAGCGGATTCGCCATGAGCTTTGGCTGTGGCAAGGGAGTCCTGTGATTGGGCCAGTTTGGCCTGTACATTTTCGAGCTGCTCTTTCAACGATGTATTTTGTTCCTGAGCGGCTCGGAGCTTTTCTGTCTGCTCTATACTCTTGCCTTTTTGCACTTCCAACTCACCCTCTGTAGTTGCCAATTTTTGGCTCAAAGAGCGATTTTCGCTTTCAGCTTGCTCCAGGTGATCCTGTGCTCGGGTCAGATCTGCGGCTTTCGCCTCCAGCTTGCCTTCCAACTCAACGATCCGCTTTTCCAACTTATCAATGTCAGCCAGTGAGCGTTCTAGCTCCGCAGACTTGAGGGATAGCGAGTTTTCTGCCTTACCAAGGGCCGCATCGAGCTCTGTTTTTTTGTTGGTGAGAGCTTCAAGTTGTTCTTCCAGTAGTTCAGCCCGTTCGGTGGCATCATTTGCCATGTCCACGGCTTGCTGCATATCTTCCTGGTACTCAAGCTCTTTCTGTCGTAGCAGTTCACGCTCGCGCTCAAGCTGCTCATCGGCGCTTGCTTTGGCTACCGTATAGATCTTCTGTAGGAAGAGCTCAGCATCACTCATAACCGATTCTGGAAGGACTACCTCTACCGGCTCCTCATCGAGGGAGTGTTCCTCTGACCACTGTTTGAGATACGTTGAAATGGTGGTAAAGCTCCCCTTGCCAATGATGTCTCTGATAGCGATGACCGTTGGACGTTTACCGGCGTCCTTGAGCTTCTGGGCCGCAGCCGCTACATCGTCAAACTCAACCAATTTTCTTGCCATGAGAACGTTCCTTTTAATTTGTAATGTTTATGATAATTACGGTAATACGGTAATTATCATAATTATATATCATGCTGCTGTCGATTGGAACTGATCGACATACGGATCACCGGCTTCCGGTAACTCCTGCGGGCTGTCCCAGTGCAGCTCGCCCAGATTGTGGGTAAAACTGCCGGACGCCAGGATCAGCACACCTTCATCACTTAAACCCCGCAGCAACTGCCCCAGCGCAAACTGCAGCTTCGGCGGTACCGACGGATTCAGCGACAACTGCACCACCGGCACATCCGCTTCCGGAT
>JBLIZM010000116.1:0-5723 GCA_048859855.1 Trichlorobacter sp. | reverse complement strand
GAGCACAAACGGCTCATACGGCTTAATCCGTGCATTGTGCCACCCCTTATCGGGAGTCCACTCAACCAACAGCATCCGATCCGTAAATATTTTACCAAAACCAAGGGTTGATTCATCTGCAACTTTGGCTTTCATCTGACTTGCTGATAACGGCAGAACATCAATCTGCATGTGACGCCCCCTCCACAATAAATGTACTGTCTAAAAAAGTACCCCTCGGCTAGGTAGCCAGTCAACAGTTTTTAAAAACATATGACAAAAAAGAGCCCTTCATTTGAAGGGCTCTAAATCGGCTTACGAAAAGAATCGCCAGTGAAATTATACGTAATAGAGTTACCGCATCATGTAAGGTATTCTTAATTGCTGCATGCGCCGGTTCTCCGTATGGAATGTGAGGCGAGTGAAAGACAAATAATATCAATCGCTGGTCGTGTCATCTCGTTTAAAGTTTGCTTGATTTCACATTTATAGCCGAGACATTTTTCTCTCTTGACGACAAAAGCCGTATTATGCAAAAGGACAAAATATGTTAAGATTCAGCCAAGACCAATTTGGCAAAATAACATCCTTGGCCAAGGCTTTTGGTGCGACACGGCTTATCCTTTTTAGCAGCGTTCAGGAAAACCCTGAGACGGCAAGAGACCTTGACCTCGCTTGCGATGGTGTGGCCGGTTGGAAACTATACGAGCTTGCCGCTCGTCTTGAAGATAAGATAAATATGCCCCTGGATCTCGTTTCATTGACTCCATCTACTCGATTCACTCAGCTGATAGAGCGAAATGGCAGGAGGCTTCTGTGAGCATTTTTGCTCTGCGCTAAGAAATAAGCATAGAGCTTGAAATGATGGGAACCGTTGTGGCAGAAGCTGTGTCCCTGTTGAACGACATTGCAGAAGGACAAGAACCTTCTGTCAGGAAGAAAACAGCTGCCGCTGCCTTTCTAGCTCAATTCTACGGCGGTATGAAGGATGCCTTGGAGCGCCACAAGCAGGCAGGTAACCCAGTAGTGGTCATGAGGGAAGGGCAGTTGGTCTGGCTGCAACCAGACGACATACACGTGGAGTAAACGACATGAAACCCTCAACGGCATTAGACACATATCGGGATGAGATTCGCAACATAGCACTCCGGCATCGGGTTTGTAATGTGCGCGTTTTCGGATCAGTAGTGCATGGCACCGATACCGATGATAGCGACCTTGATTTGCTGGTTGATCCGTTGCCGGGTACCACGCTCATGGATATTGGAGCCATCAGGTTTGAGCTGAACAGGCTGCTTACCATACCGGTGGATGTTGTTACTCCCCGTGCATTGCCGGCTCGTTTTCGTCAGCAGATAATCGAGGAGGCGCTTGAAGTATGACGAAAGCCGAGTCCCTTCGAATCAAAGACTATCTGGAGCACATACTGGAAGCAATTGGGCGGATTAACCGCTATGTGGAACGTATGAACGAAGACGATTTTTTCGACGATGAAAAGACGCAGGACGCAGTGGTCAGAAATTTTGAGATCATTGGCGAAGCGTCAAGAAATATGGTACGAAATTATCCGGATTTTACCCGGCTTCACCCGGAGGTACCGTGGAGCATAGCTTACGAAATGCGTAATTTGCTTGCCCATGGCTATTTTTCAGTAGATTTCGAAATAGTCTGGAATACTGTGAAAAACGATCTTCCCAAGATGGCTGAACAAGTAGGACAATTATTGAAAACTATCTGACTACTTTCGAGAAGTTTTCGCAGGCAGGGGCAAATCGATACGGATTAGGTAGGATTATGTATTTCATCAGACACCATCAAATGCAAACACCCTAAAAATAGATTTTATAGTGCACTGAAGTGGTTATCTGGGGGTGGTGAGTATCATCATCCTCTAATAAGGCTGACAGGCCAATAGCTCTATTGGCGGTGTACCTGTAAGTTAGGGTTGGCTGTATTGATATTTTTTCTACTGATGTGAGCTTGTTATCGAAATCAACTTGAAAATCAGTGGTGAACTCAGCATCTCCCAGCTTTAGTGCATAAATCCCCACGTTCGCCCCTACATTCACGTTAGAAATTTCCGTTGTCATACCGTCTGTTCTAGCCCGTAGTGTCAGGAGCCCCGTAACAATACTATTCTTATATGAATCTGTTGAGACGCCCAGCCCCAATAATGAATTAAGGCTCAACCTCCTATCAGTAATATCTAACGTCTCTCTATCAAAGGCGACATGCATTCTCCAGGAAAGTTCGTTATGAAATTTTCTCGACGGAACTAACGAATGTATATTCAACACGTCAAGCTTAGTCAGTTTTGACTCAAAGCTTTCTGTATCCAACGACACTTCAACAGACAAAAAATCCAATGACATCCCACGAGGAAACCCAAAGGAAGGATCACTGATCGAGTGATAGGTCGGCTTAATCATAACGTCTAGAAAAGTGTGTGAATCATTAAATCGACCACCAACTTGAAACATACTTGATTTATGACTGAGTAAAGGTGAAACAGGGGGCGGGACGTATACGTCAGGTGTCCCGCGAAGTCTTTCGCTGACACGTTTGAAGTCTTCCTGTGATATTTCAAGCTTGGCTAATCTATATTCCAGTAATGTCCAAATCAATTTATTGTCTTCATCAGATACACCACCTACAGGTTCATGACCTTTGAGAAGATCCTGAAATGCGTTTTCTATAGCACCTTCGTCTAATGTCTCGCTCTGGAAATCAAGCTGTTTTACTAAAGATGGCCTAAAATGCTGAGTATCGATCAGTTTCCTATCATTCAGGAAGTGAATGGTGTCGAGCGGCGTGGTCCAAAACCGTATACGTGAAGGCCCGTCCGGCATTGGCAGTTCACTAGGAATCCCACTGTTAAGTACGTCCAACATCACCCCCGCACAGTTGTCATCGAGAAAATAATAGGGGGTTACAATGCGAGACAGCTCATATGCATGTAGCACAAGGAGCTCTGATGATTTCTCAGGAAGATTCAAATGGAACTCCCAAAGATCCCGGTCTTCCAGATTGTTGTAGCCAGAAAGCTTCCGATAAAAAGGTGACGTATTAAATTCACCGCTAAAACCACCAGACAAACCATTCCAGAGCAAAGAAATTGTTGATGCGTTTTTAGTATTTGCAGCATAACTCATTGTTAAATCGAGCACGGTTGGATTTGATTTGGATGAAAACCTAATAAAAGTATGACCAAATAGTGATGTCGCGCTTTTTATCGATG
This sequence comes from Trichlorobacter sp., assembly GCA_048859855.1. GTDB lineage: Bacteria > Desulfobacterota > Desulfuromonadia > Geobacterales > Pseudopelobacteraceae > Trichlorobacter. Next base: position 2,506 of record JBLIZM010000116.1, on the reverse strand, counting down.
GAGAGGCATACACAATCGAGACACTATCAGGAATCTTGCCATTAACAAAATAACGAACCTCTTCGCACGATAGTGCGTCAAACGGTATTTTTTTATAGTCGGCAACATATTTTGTACGGGCAGGGAATTTACAGAGCCTGTTCTTATTATCAGATGCGCTAACTTCATCAAGCATGGTGGATATAGCGGTGTATTCTGACTTTGGATCATGACCACCAAAAGGTCTCAGAAAGAATGCCGGATCCTTAATTGTACTTTCGTACCCTTCAACCGTTTTTTTATAATGAAGCAGTGATAACCATGCATTCTCTTCATAGGGTTCAGCACTGATCGCTTTCTCTACAACAAGAAAAAATAATATAAAAAGGCATGCCAACCAAATGGAGCATGCCTTTTTAATAAAAGTCATAATAAAACTACTTAACGATAAGTTGCTCAGATGCATTTTTTGCGAAGTCAGAGATATCTATGTACTGCTTCATAAGCAGTCGGAGACGTTCATTAGCACCTTCTTGAAGCCCCTTAGGTACTCGCAACAGTGAGTGTAATGCGTCTAAGTTAGGGTGAGACACCTCAGTTGTTCCAATCGGATCAGTTAATGCCTTCAACTCAGCAGCCAGTCTTGCGTAATTGGTAACAATAAAGCTTCTTGATTCATTCAAGCGATATGAAAGCGCTTGCTGATCAGACGCCGTTAACGGTGAGAGAGTCACTTGATAGAAGGAAGGTGAATATTGATACATAGACCCGTTTGATGCATCCGTTGTTGAGCTAAACAAGCCAGAAACACCGAAAATTACATTCCCGATAAACCAACCGTTTGTATTCGTAGTAAGTGATAAGTTTTCTGATTTGTAGCCATCTTTCTGGAAGGTGAGGATTTGGTCTTTTTTACGGTCTATCTTACCAATATACGGTGTTTTGCCAATTTCTCTACCGTTGATAAGTACAGAGGCCCCTTCAGGAACTGACCGAAAGGTCATTTCCTGATCTCTACCATCCATAATACTTGCGCAACCACTTAGGAGCGTAACTGCTAAAAGGCCTACTACAGATGTAATTCTCTGATATTTATTCATATTATCTCCTTATGGCAGCAACAGTACGTTATCGCTGCACCGTCATAGATTCGTTTATCGAAGGAGCACCCCTCAGACCTATCCGCTAATGGTTCACAAGAATCTCTATCAACCCCTACAGATAAGGTATCAGCTAAAATCAGAATCGATACCGGAGGCCCGCAAACATACTATTCGAACCATACTCCAGGTATTCGCGACCACTATCAAATTCACCACCAATTGCCTGATAGCGATATGAAATGTCGAAAGTCAGATGCTTATCAATTTCATACCCAACACCCGCGATTACTTGATACCCAAGCTTTGTATCATCAATGGTGTATCCCGCTTGGTCGAGAACGCCATAGATGAGGCCGACGCCTGCACCGACGTATGGTGTCGCTTTCGTACTGTTTTTAAGGTCAAGGTACCCATTGATCATACCGGAGACTAAGTACTGATCTGTTGATGAACTATCGGTACGACCATTTGAAACGGTAAAACTATCCATGCTGGCATATTTATAGCCAAGTTCACCCTCAAGTCTCGTCATGCCAATCTCAGTTCCCATAGCCACATTCCAACCATACCCGGTGTCATACTTGATGTTTTCTTGACCATAATAGGTTTGATAGGCCTTAGCATCTTCGAGCTTTGAAGCGCCCATTGATGCTGAAATATACATCCCTTCAGCGTGTGCAACCGAAGCACTCCCAAAAGCACATACAGCAGCAAGTAGTAAAATAAATCGCATACCTGTCACCTCCATAGTTTTTCAAAACTATCTCACCAAACTCATGGCCGTAACAAGCTACGCAATGTGTCAAAATTATTCGTGATGCGCCGAGTGACAGTCCGTTTTTAAAAATAATACGTCACCTATGACATTCTCTGTCCCATACCTACGGGTAGAATCCCCTCTAACAAGGCACTATTAAGTTATTCAGTGACTAATTTGCCGCATTTTGACACATACCGTATGTTGTCTTATCCGGTTCTATACGACAAAATCTCGTGGGGAATCAGGACAATACACGGTGTGGTGACTCGCTCTACTGAGGAGGAATCATGCAAGCAGCCCTGTTTCAACGTTCAAATTGCAAACCGGTATCAGCCAATCTAAGGAGTCTGGACTACGTGAAAAAAGCCGAGAGCCCTCTGTTCAGATCCGTCAGCGCCGAAACAAAACACCAAATGGTGAACATGGTTCAGCACTCGCTGCTTGATCCAGCAGATGATGTCTGGATACTGGATCAAAAGCGTTGGGTTTTGACTTCTCCGGAAGGGATCGGTATTGAAATAACCGCCAAGGAGATGGCGTTTCTTGAAGCACTCGCAACCACACAGAGTGGTCCAACAAAACGACAATGCCTGCTCCACAGCATCTATCGCCGTGATGACTACTATGCCAGCCGGGCTCTCGACTCTCTGGTAAAACGGCTACG
>JBLIZM010000115.1:0-4498 GCA_048859855.1 Trichlorobacter sp. | reverse complement strand
AGAAAAAATCAATATAATCAAATAGATACAAAATGATCAATAAAATCAACATGATATATCTAATTGATTTTATTATTGTTTTGTATTCTTATCTGATAACTCACGAGCAATCCCCAGCCTCACACTCCCCATCTCCCTGTTAAAACCGCCAGCCAGCCTGCAGGCGCTCTGACCAGCACCCATTCAGGGTATTGGCGTTCAATCAGCATCCCCAAAACCTTGTAATACGCATCGTGATTACGCTGCAGGAGAGTTATATTTACCAAGCGCTGACATGGGCTTACAAATAAAAACATTTGTGCAATAACTGAAATATTTCCTCTTGCTGCGCAAGCCCGATAAAAATCCATACCTTAATCTCGAATGAAAACCTTTTTATTGCTGTCATGACTATCGAGAAAACCATCCTGATTAGACGATTCTAATGCCAGCGGATTAATACCTTTAATTTTTCCCCACAGTACAAACCGTGAAACAGCAACGCTAACCGATTGATTTTAAAAGACGCGAATTGCCATCAGTTAATAATTGTAAAGCTCGGATCGTATTGGTAATCAAACCTAATGCTTCGGCATGAAAACGCTACCCAGGACAGAGCAAAACTAGCACTTTTCCAACAAAAGCTGAGCAAAAACAAAGTGTGATTACCGCCCGAAATCCCTTTAAAAAAATAATTACTCTTGCTGCCATTGGTGAGCAGGAAATTTTGCCAGACTCCAGCGGAAATATTCCCGGACTGGTGTGTAACAGGTAATGACATTCACCCTTGATGACACAGCCTTGTCATCATTTTTAATTCACCAATAGCGTCACCGAATGGTTATTACCCGGGAATTAATCTCCCACTTGTTACTCGCTAAGCAACACAAGGGAGTCCAGTCCACAGCGGGGCTGGCAAAGATCAACAAGGAATGGCAACGCCGCCTTTTTACAGGCCGCAGCGCCAGCATATTTCAAGCAGGAAACGACTATGAATAAATGGCTATTGACTGCCGGTCTTATCGGCATCTCAGGTCAGGCATTTGCAGCCGATACCGTGGCCCCCAAGGTCACAGCATCGGTGGCTCCTGGTACCTATACCAGCGCCCAGACCTTCACCCTCTCCGTCACGGACAATGTGGATACCGCCCCCAAGATTTACTACACCAAGGATGGTTCGGTACCGACCACCAACTCCAGCTATTACAAGTCTGGACTCAAGATCAAGGTGGTGGACAAGGGCGTCTCCCGCGACCTGTGGTTGCGTACCCTGGCTGTCGATAGCAGTGGCAACTCCCGCCTGCAATCTTTCAACTACTATATCCAGTCCGCGCCTGTGGTAACCCCCAGCGTGACCGCTGGCAGCTACACCAGCAACCAGAGCATCACTCTGTCGGTCAAGGATGAGAGCGATACTGCTCCGGTCATCTACTACACCACCGACGGCACCATGCCCACCACCAGCTCCACCAAGTATGTGGCTGGCACCAAGATCGCGGCCAACGGTACCTCTGCCACCACCAGCACCAAGACCCGCATCCGCACCCTGGCCATGGATTCAGAAGGCAACTACCAGCGCCAGATCTTCGACTACCAGATCAAGGCCAGCGCCGATGTGACCGCCCCGACTGTCACCGTCTCTCCGGCAGCAGGCTCCTATACCAGCGCCCAGAGTGTCGCCTTCACCGTCAAGGATGATACCGACAGCGCACCCAAGCTCTGCTACACCACGGATGGTACTTCCGCCACCGCCAGCTCCACCCTCTACACCGGCGCCATCACCGTCAGCAAGAGCACCACGATCAACACCTATGCCGTCGATGCCACTGGCAACCATGTCAGCGCCAGCTACAGCTATGTGATCGACGACAACAACGTCGGCGATGGCTATCTGCTGGATGAGTACGGCGCCACCGGCATTGCCGTCTACTTCAACCCGGGCACCTGGTCAGCCGCCAAGATCCACTACTACAACGTGCTGCCTTCCGGCTCCTACACCACCACCACCTGGCCTGGCGTCGCCATGCCCAGCGTTGGCAACGGCTGGTACCTGCAATCCTTCCCGGCAGCGACCTCGGTCAGCCTGGTATTCAACAACGGCTCAGGCACCCAGTACCCCTCTTCAGGCTCTGGCCTGACCCGCACCGAGTCCGGCTGTTGCGATATGACCAGCAAGGCCTGGACGGCGCTGGATACCTGTACTGCCCCCATCACTGCAACGCCAGCCTCCTCCGTGGCTGATGGCTCCTCCTTCAGCGATGATGAGCTGGCAGTGACCCTCTCCCTGACGGGTGCTGCCAGCAGCGCTACCGGCCTGCTGACTCTGGATGGTGTGGCCCCGACCGTGAGCCACGGCCTCTCTTTCAAGAACGGCCAGAAGCTCAAATTGGGTAAGAACCTGGCAGTGGGTAAATCCATTACCCTGTGGCTGAGCTACAACGGTCAGGAAACCAAGTACACCTACACCAAGAAAGCCGTAGTAGAAGGCATCACGGTCCAGGTTCAGGTCCCCAGCACCTGGAGCGCGGCCAATGTTCACTACTTCACGGTAACCCCATCGACCATCACCAACTCCACCTGGCCGGGTGTAGCCATGACCGCCGAAGGCGACAACTGGTACACCTACACCCTGAAGGGTGCAGAGAAGGCCTCCTTCGTCTTCAACTACAATGGCGATGCCAACAAGACCAAGGATCTGACCGGTATTACCGAGAGCGGCTGCTACACAGTGACTGCCGGTTCAGTACCGACCGCCACTACCTGCCCTGTGCCGACCCCGGCGGTAACAGCGACCCCCGGTGTGGAAAGCTCCAACTACTCCTTCACCGAAGCGACCGGTGTGGATGTCACCCTGAGCGCCAGCAATGCTGGTGTCACTTCGGGTTGTTACACCACAGATGGCACAGATCCCTCTACCTGCGCCAAGACCTTCAACAGCGGTGACAAGATCAATATTGGTAACGGCTCTGCCGTCGGTGATTCCTTCACCCTGCGTCTGTATGCCAAGAGCAGCACCTACAGCACCAGCAAGAGCGCGACTTACACCTACAAGCACACCAAGGCAGTAGCCGCCAGCACCTTCAGCTGGGATAACGCTACCGTTTACTTCGTGCTGACTGACCGTTTCCGCAACGGTGATACCAGCAACGACCACAGCTATGGCCGTGAATGTCCGCAAAGCGCCTACAACGTCACTACTCAGAAGGTCACTACCGCCTCCTGCTACAGTGGCTACGAAAAGCGTGAAGGTAACTTCCGTGGTGGTGACCTGCAGGGTATTCTCGACAAGCTCAATGACGGCTACTTCACCGATCTGGGTGTTAACGCCATCTGGTTGTCCGTCCCCTTCGAGCAGATCCACGGCTTCGTGGGTGGCGAGTACTTCAAGCACTATCCGTATCACGGCTACTACACCCTGGACTTCAGTAACATCGATGCCAACCTGGGTGATACAGCACTGATGAAGACAGTGATCGACAAGGCGCACAGCCTGGGTATCCGGGTCATCTTCGACGTGGTGATGAACCATGTGGGTTACGATGATATGGAGACCGCTTACGAGTACGGCTTTGCCGGTCTGACCTCCAACTGGGCCAGCTACTACTACACCAGCGATGCCTCCACCATCCACTACAACACCTACGCCAACTATCTGAACTATTCCGATAGCAACTGGGCCAACTGGTGGGGCAGTGACTGGGTTCGCTCCAAGGTTTACGGCACCTGCACCGGCTCTGACGACCTGACCAAGTGCCTGGATGACTTGCCAGATCTGAAGACCGAAGCCACCTCAGCCGTGGGCCTGCCTCCGCTGTTGAAGACCAAGTGGACCCGTGAAGGTCGCTATGCTACCGAAACCGCCTCACTGGATAGCTTCTTCACCAGCACTGGCCTGACCCGTACACCTGCCAACTACGTCATCAAGTGGTTGACTGACTGGGTGCGTAACTACGGTGTGGATGGTTTCCGTTGCGATACCGCCAAGCACGTCAACCTGGCTGTGTGGAAAGAGCTGAAGACCCAGGCTAACGCTGCCCTGCACGAATGGCAGAAGAAGTCCGGCGTCATCAAGCCCGATGATCAGGATCTGGATTTCTGGATGACGGGTGAAGTCTGGGGTCACGGCGTAGGTCGCAGCACCTACTATGACAATGGCTTCGACTCCATCATCAACTTCGCGTTCCAGAGCTCTGCGGCAACCATCAGCAATGCCGAGTCCATCTACAGCAGCTACAACAGCAGCATGCATGGCAGCACCCGCTTCAACGTGCTGAGCTACATCTCCAGCCATGATACCTCGCTGTTTGATCGTACCAACCTGACCAACGCTGGCACCTTCCTGCTGATGTTGCCTGGTGAAGTACAGATCTTCTACGGTGATGAGTCTGCCCGTCCCAAGGATGACTATGCCACTCACTGGAATGAACCAACCCGCAGCTTCATGAACTGGTGCGATGGTTCTCTGGGGTCCAACGTCTCCACCTGCACCAACACCACCCTGCTCAAGCACTGGCAGAAA
>JBLIZM010000114.1:0-3870 GCA_048859855.1 Trichlorobacter sp. | reverse complement strand
CGTCGGGAACCAGATACCGAAAGCGGGTAACCAGTGGCAGGGGAACCGCGATATCAGCAGTTAATACCGTGGTATGGGATTCATCATGGTAGTCCATAGAAGCGTGAAGTCGGCACCGGGTGGTGCCGTCCTCGTTACCAGAACTTTTTCGGTGGATCTGTTTTGCCGATCAGTTTAATCTCACCATCCTCAATTTTAAAGATATCCCCGGCTTCGGTTACCCACTGGTCTCCTTCTTCTGGAGGGTTGGGGAAGCTACGCTGTCCGAGGAACATCTCTTCATCATTAATATAGCCAAACCAGTCTAGGGAACCGGTCATCCAGATTCGTGTCTTTATTTCCATGGTAATACTCCAGTCATGAACATGTACTGCTATTTTGTTTTGAATCTATGCAATTAGCATCGGGCTGTCAACCGCATTTCACCAGAGTGGTAGGTTCGATTTTTTAGCATCCCCCCCTTGTTTTTTAACGGATGCATCCCTATGGTTTGAGTAACGGCATTCTATGGTAAACGATTGCTGTTTTGTAGAGAGTTTGGTACAATTACCATGTCCGAATCACGGTATACCATGCCTGATTCGGACATGTACTTTGAGATGAATGCACCCACGAGGTACTTGTTCCTGTGGCGAGGCATTCGAAGGAGCAATTTGTATGGGTAACAAGAAGTTTGATCATATACACGAAGCAACAATCGTAACGGATGAGGATCTTCAGATTCCAGAGCAACTTCCCCTGCTGCCGGTTCGGGATGTTGTTGTCTATCCTTTCATGATTATCCCTCTCTTTGTTGGTCGCGAGATGTCAATCAAGGCGGTGGAGCAGGCCTTGGCTGGTGATCGTATGATTATGCTCGCAACCCAGCATGACGTCGGTGAGGAGGAGCCGGGACCGGATAAGATTTATACCGTTGGTACGGTCGCAATGATTATGCGGATGCTGAAGCTACCCGATGGACGGATTAAGATTCTGGTTCAGGGGTTGGTTAAAGCCCGTATCACGGAGTTCATTGAAGGGAACCCGTATCATACGGTTGCGATTGAGCGACTGGTTGAACCTGCTCCCAGCAATACGCTGATTACAGAAGCGCTGATGCGTACCGTCCGTGAACAGCTGACTAAAGTGTCAGAGCTCGGCAAGCAGATTTCTGCTGAGGTCATGGTTATCCTTGAAAATATCACCGATCCAGGCAGCATGGCTGATTTGATTGCCAGCAACATCGGGCTGAAGCTCGCGGACGCTCAGATGCTTTTGGAAATTGAGGATCCACTGAAGCGGCTGACCAAAGTTAACGATCTTTTAGCCCATGAGCATGAAATGCTTTCGGTGCAGGCGCAGATTCAGAATGCCGCCCGCGAGGAAATGGGGAAAAACCAAAAGGAATATTATCTGCGAGAGCAGATGAAGGCTATCCAGAATGAGCTCGGTGATAATGATGGCAAAGAGGAGCTTGAAGAGCTCCGTGCAGCGATTGCCGCTGCAAAGATGCCGGAAGCTGCCAACAAGGAAGCACTTAAGCAACTGGGGCGTCTCGAGCGTATGCATGGTGAGTCCAGCGAGGCGGGGGTCATCAGAAATTATCTGGACTGGCTGGTTGATATCCCCTGGTCCAAGATGACCCGTGACTCACTCGACCTTATTCGGGCCAAGCAGATACTTGATGAAGATCACTCCTACCTCGATAAGGTCAAGGATCGAATCGTTGAGTTCTTGGCAGTCCGTAAACTGAACCGTAAAATGAAGGGGCCGATCCTTTGTTTTGTTGGCCCTCCTGGTGTTGGTAAGACCTCTTTGGGGAAATCAATTGCCCGGGCACTCAATCGGAAGTTTGTACGGGTCTCGCTTGGTGGTGTTCGTGATGAGGCAGAGATTCGTGGTCACCGCCGCACCTATCTCGGCTCAATGCCGGGCCGGATTATTCAGGGGCTCAAGCAGGCTGGTTCAAAAAACCCTGTCTTTATGCTTGATGAGCTCGATAAGCTTGGCTACGACTATAAAGGCGACCCTTCAGCAGCACTGTTGGAAGTGTTGGATCCACAGCAAAACCATGCGTTCTCCGATCATTACATCAACCTACCGTTCGATCTGTCGAATGTCATGTTTGTTGCGACTGCGAACCATAGCGACCCGATCCCCTCTGCCTTGTATGACCGGATGGAAGTCATTCAGATTCCAGGCTATACGGAAGAGGAGAAGCTTGAGATTGCTCAGCGGTACCTGGTTCCCCGTCAGCGCAAAGACAATGGATTAAAGGAGCATCAGATCCAGTTTGATGTCGAGGCGCTACAGCAGTTGATTGCGCATTACACCCGCGAAGCTGGGTTACGGAATCTCGAGCGGGAAATCGGTAATGTTTGTCGTAAAGCAGCACGACGGATCGCCGAGGGGTATAAACGTCCCGTTAAGGTTACGGTTGCTTCCTTGACAGGCTATCTCGGTGCGCCACGCTATCTTCGTGAAGAAGAAATTGAGCGTAACGAAGTCGGTGTGGTTAATGGTCTGGCCTGGACACCGGTTGGTGGCGAGGTGTTGCATATTGAAGCGACGACAATGGCTGGTAAAGGTGGAATGGCGCTGACCGGACAGCTTGGTGATGTTATGAAAGAGTCGGTTCATGCGGCATTAGCTTATATCAGAGCCCATGGCGACCAGTTTCATATTACACCGGAATGGTTCCAGGAAAATGAGATCCACGTGCATGTCCCTGCAGGGGCGGTTCCCAAGGACGGTCCATCAGCCGGATGTGCGATGGTTACGGCATTGGTTTCCGTGTTGACCAAAGTCCCGGTTAGAAAAGATGTTGCGATGACCGGAGAAATATCGCTTCGGGGCAAGGTTCTGCCGATCGGTGGATTGAAGGAGAAAATCCTTGCAGCAGTTCGGGCCGGTATGAAGACAGTCATTATCCCCGAGCAAAATAAAAAGGACTTGGAAGATATTCCCAAAGATATGCAAAAGAAGCTGCGTATTGTAGCAGTGCGGGAGGTTGACGAGGTCTTAAAGCTTGCTCTTGAGCGTTTCCCGATTCCCGCCCCGCGTAAGGGTGGCATCCCCAAGGTTGTGGTTCGTCCCCAAAAGGAACTTACAGCATGAGTACTCTGGCGGGTCTTGGTGAGTTTGGCCTGATCGATCGTATTCGCGATCGATTCAGGCAGCCAGACCCGCCAGATTTTGGGATTGGTGATGACTGCGCGTTGCTGACGCCAACAGCTGGTATGCAGCTGGCAGTATCAACGGACCTTCTGACCGAGGGGGTTCACTTCGATTGTAGCTATACTCCTGCTCATCTGCTTGGTAGAAAGTCACTGGCCGTTAACCTGTCTGACCTTGCTGCCATGGGAGCCCGCCCCCGGGCCTTCTTTCTTTCTCTTGCACTCCCCCCGAACAGTTCCTTTCTCTATCTTGAGTCATTGTTAGACGGGCTTGCTGAAATAGCAGCAGAGTATGATTGTATACTGGCAGGTGGTGATACCTGTGGCTCCCGCTCCGGACTATCGATTTCTGTTACCATTATTGGAGAACAACATCCCAAGCGGATGGTGACGCGAACGGGTGCCCGTCCTGGGGACCTGATCTGGGTGACCGGAACACTTGGTGACGCTGCCGCAGGTCTCCATCAAGCACAAAGTGGTGTGCGCTATGACCCAAGCGGTATGCAGCATCTATTGCTGCGGCAGTTTGATCCGACACCGCGGGTTGCGTTAGGGCATGCCCTGGCTGAGTCCTGTTGTATTCACAGTATGATTGATATCAGTGACGGAGTGTTTGGTGATCTGGGGCATATTATTCGTGCCTCTCAGGTCGGAGCGGAGATCATGCTTTCGAAGCTCCCGCTTTCCCCCGCATATCGCAGGTATGCGGCATCCA
>JBLIZM010000113.1:0-5599 GCA_048859855.1 Trichlorobacter sp. | reverse complement strand
TGATTTGCTGACCACCCATTTCACAACCTATGTGGACTATAATTTTACGGCAGGCCTTGAAGAACAGCTTGATCAGGTGGCCCGTGGTGAACTGAAATGGCAGCCGCTGCTCGCCGACTTCTGGGAGCCGTTCATTACTCTGCTTAAGCAGAAAGAGGCCGAGGTCAGTAAGGACTCCCTGACAACGGAAACGATTGAGGAACTGTGCCCTGAATGTGGCCGGCCGCTTGCCATTAAACTGGGTAAGCGGGGCAAGTTCATCGCGTGTACCGGTTTCAAGGAGGGATGTACCTATACCCGGAATCTGGCAGAGGATGGCACGATTGAAGAGCCGGTTTTCTCTGACGAGACCTGTGCACTCTGTAATAAGCCGATGCTGGTTAAACAGGGGCGCTACGGGAAGTACCTGGCATGCTCAGGTTATCCAGAGTGTAAAAACATTCAACCGCTTGAAAAACCCAAGGGAACTGGTGTCCCCTGCCCGGCCTGCGCTGAGGGGGAACTGACCGAGAAGAAGTCCCGTTATGGCAAGCTCTTCTACTCCTGTAACCGCTACCCTGATTGTAAGTACGCCCTTTGGGATCCGCCAGTCCCGACCCCTTGTCCAAGTTGCGGACATCCGGTCGTTGTGCGGAAAGTATATAAGCGTAAGGGTGAGTTTCTGAAATGCCCCAATGAAGGATGTGGATGGACTTCAGCATGACACCGGTCGGGGTTATAGGCGCCGGGTTGGCCGGGTGCGAGGCTGCCTGGCAGCTGCAGCGTCAGGGGATTGCCGTCACCCTGTATGAGATGAAGCCACAACAGTATTCTCCAGCCCATAGCATGCCGGGGATGGCTGAGCTGGTCTGTTCAAACTCTCTGCGTGGTGCTGATCTTGGTAATGCGGTCGGGCTTTTAAAGGAAGAGCTGCGACGGAGTGGCTCACTTATTATGGAGGCAGCGGATGCCACCTCCGTGCCGGCTGGTGGTGCATTGGCGGTTGACCGCCAAGCCTTTTCCGATTATGTCACCGACCGGATCAATCGTTCGCCACTGATAACAGTTGTGCAGCAGGAATGTACCCATATCCCTAACCACCCCCTGATTATTGTCGCGACCGGCCCCCTCACCAGCCCTGCCTTTGCGGACACATTGGCTGCTTATGTCGGAGAACGCCTGTACTTTTATGATGCGGTGGCTCCGATTGTGCTGTCGGACTCCCTTGATCATCAGGTGGTGTATGCTGCGTCCCGTTACGGGAAGGGTGATGGAGATGACTACCTGAACTGTCCCCTTGATGAGGAGCAGTATCGGCGCTTCATTGAGGCACTCAAGTCCGCGGAGCTGGTCACGCCGCACCATTTTGAAAAGGTTGTGCATTTTGAAGGGTGTATGCCGATTGAGGAGATGGCCGCGCGTGGTGATGAAACGTTACGGTTTGGGCCGATGAAACCGGTCGGTTTGATTGATCCCCGTACTGGGCAGGAACCCTATGCGGTTGTGCAGCTACGGACAGAAAACCATCAAAAGACCCGCTACAACCTGGTTGGTTTTCAGACGAAGATGACCTGGCCGGAACAGCGGCGGGTATTGCGAATGATTCCTGGTCTTGAAAACGCAGCGTTCGATCGCTATGGGGTTATGCATCGTAATACCTTCATTAATGCGCCGTCCTTGTTAAGCCCTGCTCTGCAGCTTGTCTCCAGCCCTAACCTTCTGTTCGCCGGACAGATCACCGGTGTTGAAGGTTACGTGGAATCCGCGGGGAGCGGTTTTCTGGCTGGCTGTTTCGCTGCGGCGCGTAGCGCTGGAACAGAACCGATACTTCCCCCGCGGGAAACGGCGTTGGGGGCGCTTATTTCCCACACCAGTGAAAGCGATCCTCGCTGGTATCAACCTTCCAATATCACCTACGGAATGTTTCCCCCCTTAGGGGTACGTCACCGTAAGCGTGAACGTAAGGGGTTGATGGCAGAGCGCGCACTGGCTGCTCTTGCAGGATGGACTGCCTTCCCGTAACCCCCCTTTCTTCTAGGCAAAACCTTTTATTCTGTACTATAGTAATAAAGATGCGAGGCAGGTTAATCGCACCTGAATGTCTTTAAGGAGGCTGCCAATCATGGCTGACGATCCTACCCATAACCCGCTTGCGCGGATTGAAGAAGTTTTAAAGGGATGTGTTAAGTGCGGGACCTGTCGAGCAAACTGCCCGGCTTTTACTGCCTTTGAGCGGGAGCCGGCAACGGCTCGGGGCAAGCTTGCGCTCGTGCAGCATCTGATGAAAGACGATATTGATCTTGATGACCAGATGTATGATGCCATGTCCAAGTGCCTTTTGTGCGGCAGCTGTGTCGATCGCTGCCCGAATAGTGTGCCGACTGATGAGATTGTTATTGCCGCCCGTGAAGCTCTTGCTAAAAAACGGGGACTCACCACCTTCCATAAGGCGGTTGGGCAGGTTATTCAAAGCAGGACCAGAATGAAGTTGGGGGCTAAGGCTGCCAGTGTGCTGGGACCACTCTTTTTCAAAAAAGTCCCGGAGACCTCGGGGCTCAGACTGCGCTTCCCGCTCCCCTTTGTCGGGGATAAACGCTATATACCGGCAATTGCCAAGACTCCACTGCTTGAACGCTATCCCGAAGTGATTGAAGGGGAGCCGGGCAAACCGACCGTTACCTTCTTTGTTGGCTGCATGACTAACTTTGTCTACCCCCGGGTTGGGGTTGCCCTTATCAAGTTACTAAAGCATGTAGGGTGCACCATCATACTTCCCAAGGATCAGCAGTGCTGTGGCCTACCCGGCATGTCGGGTGGGGATATCGAGACGGTTCGGAGTTTGGCTGAGCGTAACCTGGAGTCGATGGAACGCTATAATCCTGATTATGTGGTGAGTGCGTGCGCCACCTGTGGTGGTGCACTGCATCGGTTGTATCCGTTGGTTATCGGCAAGCGCAACCCAGAGCTGCGGGAGCGTCTGGACCGGTTGGCTGAGAAGACCATGGACGCGGCCCAGCTACTCCATAAACTGGGACTTGACCCTGCGGTGACCGGCGCGGGTGCCAGTGGCCGGATTACCTACCATGATCCCTGTCACTTGCGAACCCATAAGCTTTCGGCGCAACCACGCGAACTTCTGAAGGGGACGCCAGGGCTGGAACTGGTTGAAATGGAAGGGGCTGACCGCTGCTGTGGGCTGGGGGGAACCTTTAATGTGTACCATTACGGCTCATCAATGAAGATTAATGACCTAAAAAGTAATGCGATTATTGACACCGGGGCTACGGCGGTTGCTACCGGCTGCCCTGGCTGTATGATGCAGCTTGATGATGGACTCAAACAACACGGTTCTAACGTTGAGGTGGTTCATACGGTTGAGTTGTTAGCGCGACGGTTGCTCGAAGAGGACTGATTTTAATTAAGATTAACGGTCTTTATTGGTAGTAAAAACTGATTTCTTGCTAGTAAAACTCTTTTATTGACATTATAATGGCTTTTGTATACAAACAGCGCACCAAAACAGGTTTATATTTTCACGGATCGGGTGATGAGTAGCGAATTTAACATAGGCGCCAAAATCAAGAAGTTGCGACTCGCCAAGAAACTGACTCTGCAGGCGGTCGCCCGTGAGACCGGTTTTTCACCGGCTCTTATTTCCCAAATAGAGAACAATAACGTTTCTCCCCCTATCGCAACCTTGTCCAAAATCGCACGCTTTTTCGACGTGAAGATTGGGCATTTTTTTGCCGAGGAGGAGGAAGAGTGTCGTTACGAGATTGTTCGCGGGAATGAACGTAAGATGATGCCACGGGTTATCTCCCGTGCCGGTACCAGTCAGGGGTATACCTACGAGTCCCTGTCCTGGCGTAAGCAGAACAAAAAGATGGAGCCGTTTCTTTTGACCGTGCATGAAAAACCGGCCGAAGAGAACCTCTATAGTCATGACGGGGAGGAATTCCTGTTTGTTATGGCTGGTACCGCGGAGCTCCTTTTGGAGGATGAACGGTACGAGTTAATGCAGGGAGACTGCGTTTATTTTGATTCAAACCTGCGTCACCGCCTGTTGTCTAAGGATGGCAGCGAAGTTCAAGTCTTGGCCGTTGTCGCCCGTTAGGGTAACGGTCTTCCGATACGCCAAACCATTTCAACGAAGTTAGATCACACAGCAGAGGAAGGATGGTTCAGATGTCCAAAAAAGCGATTAAGCCGTCACTGAAGAACCCGTTTGCTCCGCCAGAGACTGTCGAGTTCACCATCCCGGGAGAGATTCCCGGTAAAAAAGGTGGCTACGAAGAGGCGATGAAAGAAGGGCATGATTTAATCCAGCGTCCGACCAAGTCGGTCAGCATTGCCCAGATTGAGAAGCAACACTTCAAAAAGCGGATGACCGTCTGGGAGCGGATTAAGGTTCTGACTGATCAGGAACCGAACATCCTGTTCCAAAACTGGGGTAAGAATCTTGATGGTGCCTCACTGGTTACCGGTATTCTGAATATTCAAGGACGCGATGTCGCGTTGTATGGCCATGACTTCACCGTCCGGGCTGGATCGATCGATTCAACGAACGGGCGTAAATTAGCTGTGTTGTTCCAGATGGCCGGTGAGAAGGGTATTCCGGTTATCGGTATGAACGACTCTGCCGGCGCTTTCGTCCCTGCAGGGGTTGGGGGCTTGGACGGTTATGCTGAGGCGTTTACGGCACTGCGTAAGATCAGCGGCGTAGTCCCCTCGATCATGAACATGTTCGGCTTCAATGCCGGTGGTGGATCCTATCTCCCTCGTCAGGGCAGCTTTGTTATCCAGCCGAATGACACCTTCTTTGGTCTGACCGGGCCGGGTGTTGTTAAGTCGGTTCTGGGTGAGGATGTTACTCCAGAAGAACTCGGTGGACCGCTGGTTCACGGTGCTTCTGGTGTTGCTGACCTGACCGTTGAGGATGAGGTCGGCGCACTGCGTGCCACGATTCAGCTCTTGAGCTACCTGCCAAGCAATAACTCGGTAATGGCTCCTTTCCGCCCAACCAGTGATCCACTGGATCGGAAGACCTGGGAAATAAACACGCTGCTTAAGAAAGCATTTAACTCGCCGACCGGTTTCAACACACCGTTCGATGTTTCTATCCTGATTCAACAGATTTGTGACCATGGCGATTATTTTGAGGTCCAGCCGAATCGTGCCCGTGAGGCGGTTACCGCCTTCGGTCGTTTGGGTGGTCATGTTGTTGGCTTTGTAGCGAACAACTCTGCTGTTTCTTCAGGACAAATTTCCTGTGACTCCGCACTTAAGATTGCTCGCTTCAACCGCTTCTGCAACATTTACAACATTCCGATGATCTTCATGGAAGATACCACCGGCTTCCTCCCGGGACGTGAGCAGGAAACCCGCGGTATCGTCCAGGCTGGCCGTGCAATGCTGGACTCGATTGTCGATATCCGGACGCCACGCATTCTGTTGATTCTGCGTAACGCCTTTGGTGGTGCCTACGCTTCCTACAACAACTACCCAACCGGTGCTGACCTGGTATTGGCATTGCCAACCACCCGTCTGGCGGTTATGGGGCCTGCGGGTAAGGAATTCGTGTACAAGGATGAGGTTCGTAAACTGCGGGGCTCGGTCAAAG